>CABYKC010000004.1 GCA_902519435.1 uncultured Alphaproteobacteria bacterium | reverse complement strand
CACCCTGTGGTACAGGCACTTCAGCAAGATTAGCAGTAATGAAAGAAAAAAATGAAATACAAATAAATGAAGAATTTATATCAAAGTCTATTATAGGATCTTCATTTAATGCAAGCATTGAAAAGGAAATTAAAATTAATAACAAAAATTGTATTATTCCAAAAATAACAGGTAGTGCATTTATTACTGGAAAACAAAGTTTATATATCGATAAGGATGATCCTTTTCCAGAAGGTTATAGATTAAATGACACATGGCCAGATTCATTAAGTTAATTGTGATTAAATAACACTAGCATGGCGAGTTAATTTATTTTACTTTCATCAACTATTCTAATAATTAATAAAACAAATGACAAAATTTAATGCCTGGAATGTAATTAAAAACGGTTTAAATGGTCAGTCTTATTGGACTAGACAATGGCGTGATCCAGAACCAAAAAGTAGTTATGACGTTGTAATAATTGGGGGAGGTTTGCACGGTCTTGCCACAGCATATTATTTAGCAAAGAATCATAATATAAAAAATGTAGCTGTCTTAGAAAAAGGCTGGATTGGTGGAGGAAACGCTGGACGTAATACAACTATTGTAAGATCAAATTATATGATGCCAGGCAACCACGAATTTTATGAACATTCTTTAAAGTTATGGGAAAATTTAAGTCACGAATTAAATTATAATGTAATGTTTAGCCAACGAGCTCATGTCTCGTTATTTCATAGCCCTGGTGCTAAAGATTCAGTTTCACGGATTTATAATATTATGCGACTCCACGGAACTGATGCAGAACTTTGGGATTTAAAAACTTTAAAGAAAAAAATTCCGCATTTAAATTATCATAATTCTAGATTTCCAATACTTGGAGCTGCAGTTCAAAAAAGAGCAGGCAATGCAAGACACGATGCAGTTGCATGGGGTTATGCAAGGGCTGCAGATACATTAGGTGTAGACATTTTGCAAAATTGTGAAGTTACAGGTTTTACAAGAAAGAATGGAAATATTGAAAGTATTCAAACTTCAAGAGGAATTATAAAAGGAAAGAAAATAGGATTTGCTGTTGCAGGTAATACTTCAGTATTATGGCAAATGGCAGAATTAGGCAACCTGCCGATTGAGTCTCATAAACTACAAGCATTTGTATCTGAGGCTGTTAAGCCACTCCTAGATCAGGTTGTTGTTTACGGTGTAGGTGGTGCACATTTCTATATATCGCAGTCAGACAAAGGAAGTATGGTGTTTGGTGGTGATCTTGACTGGTATAAATCATATGCTCAAAGAGGAAATCTTCCTATGGTTCAAGATGTTGCTGAAGCTGCCATGGCAATATTTCCTTCACTTGGAAGAATAAGATTACTTCGTCATTGGGCAGGTGTTATGGACATGACAATGGACGGATCATTTTTTATTTGTAAAACACCGATATCTAATCTCTATTTAAATGCTGGTTGGAACTATGGGGGTTTTAAAGCAAGTCCAGCATCAGGTTGGTATTTTGCTGACTTAATTGCAAATGAAAGCCCGCATAACTATGTGCAAAATCATAATTTAGAAAGATTTGAAAAAGGTATCAATATAGATGAACGTGGTGCAGGACCTGATCCGAAATTGCACGGTTAAATGATTAGAATCAATTGTCCTTATTGTGGTGAAAGAGATCATAGTGAATTTAGTTATGGAGGAGATGCAACAATCAATTATCCTTCGTTAGATGCATCAGAGAAAGAATGGACTGAAGCTATATTTTTCAGAAAAAATATAAAAGGTTTTCAATTTGAAACATGGCATCATTCTAATGGATGTAGAATGTGGTTGGTAGTTGAACGTTCTACAGTCACTCATGAAATAAAAAGTGTCAAACCATGCCATCCGGATTTACAGAAGGTTGTAGAAAATAATAAATGAGAACAAGAAGATTAGATAATTATGGAAAAATTAATAGAAATAAAATTCTATCCTTTAGATGGGATAAAAAGAATTACAAAGGTTTTGAAGGAGATACTCTAGCATCAGCATTACTTGCAAATAATATTGGTATAGTTGGTAGAAGTTTTAAATATCATAGACCAAGAGGAATATTTTCTAGTGGAGTCGAGGAATCCGGGGCCTTAGTTACTATTGGCTCAAAAGATAGAAAAGATCCAAATGTAAGAGCAACAACACAAGAATTATATAATGGTTTGGAAGCAAGTGGTCAAAATGCATTCCCAAATGTAAATTTCGATCTAGCGGGAATAAATAATTACTTAGGTAGATTTTTTGCAGCTGGCTTTTATTACAAAACTTTTATGGGAATACCTCCATTTGAATGGGGTAGAGGGACAGCTATATGGATGTTTTTTGAAAAGTTTATTAGAAAAGCTGCGGGAATGGGAAGTGCTTCTGAGTTACCTGATCCAGATACTTATGAACATGCTCATGATTTTTGTGATTTAATTGTTGTAGGATCAGGACCTGCTGGTGTTGCAGCTGCAATAGAGGCAGCAGAAAAAAAATTAGATGTTATTTTAGTTGAGCAAGATAGTCTTGTTGGAGGAGATCAGCTTGCAGAAAATAATTTTGATAACTCACAGATTAAAAATCAACTTGAAAATCTAGGCATAAAAATAATGACTAGAACTACTGCATTTGGATTATATGATAATTGCGTTGTTGGTTTATTAGAGAGAGTAACTGACCATATATCAGCGCCAAATGTAAACATTCCACGTCAAAGATTTTGGACTATTAGAGCAAAGCATATAATTGTTGGCGCTGGAGCAATTGAAAGACATATTGCATTTAATAATAATGATATTCCTGGTGTAATGACTGTAAATGCATCAAAGCATTATTTGAATAGATATGGCGTACTAACAGGAAAAAGAATTGCGATAGCTACAAATAATGATTCTGTTTATGAAACAGCACAACAATTATCGGAAGCTGGAGCCAATGTAACTGTTCTTGACTCACGAACTAATTTTGAAATTGAAACAAATAAAAGTTTTGAAATTAGAAAAGGGTATGTGCCTTATAATATTAATGGTTCAAAAAAAATTCATAGTTTAGATGTATCAAAAAGTGAAGATATGAATAAATCTGAAACTATAAATTGTGATCAGGTTCTATTATCAGGTGGCTGGTCACCTGCTGTACATTTGTTATCTCACAGAGGCGTAAAGCCTAAATGGGATTATAACAATGCTTGTTTTTTACCAAGTGACACAAAAGAAAATATTACAATGGTAGGTTCTTCTAGAGGTTTATGGAATAAAAATGATTGTATTGCTTCTGGCATAGCAGGAACTACAGATGCGTTGAACCGTTTAGGTATTTCTAAAACAAATTATTTTTTCCCAAAACCTGGTGGATGGAAAAATCCCATACAACCACTTTATGAAGTAAAATATAAAAAATCTAGATCAAAAAGTTTTGTAGATTATCAACATGATGTAACGACGGATGACGTAAGACTCGCACATCGTGAAGGTTTCATTTCTGTAGAGCATCTTAAAAGATACACAACTTTAGGTATGGCAAACGATCAAGGAAAAATGGGAAATATCATTGGATTATCTTTAATGGCTGAACTTTTAAATAAAGAAATTCCAGAAGTTGGAACTACTGTTTTCAGACCTCCTTATACTCCTGTATCTATAGGTGCTTTAAGCGGAAGAAATGTTGGAAAACATTTTAGGCCGTTAAGAGTAACACCAATGCATCAATGGAATATTGATCATGGTGCAAAAATGATTGAAGTTGGATTGTATCAAAGACCTTGGTATTATCCCAAAGAAAATGAAACTTTAAGTGACTCTTATATAAGAGAAGCATCAACAGTAAGAAAAACAGTTGGAATTTGTGATATTACATCATTAGGCAAAATTGCTATTCAAGGACCAGACTCTACCGAATTTTTAAATAGAATTTATTCGAATGGTTTTTCAAAACTACAAGTTGGAAAAGCTAGATACGGTATCATGTTGCGTGATGACGGTATTGTAATGGATGATGGCACATCTTGGAGATTAGCAGAAAATGAATATTTTATGACGACGTCTACAGGTGAAGCTGCAAAAGTGATGTCATGGTTAGAAGAATTACTTCAAACTAGATGGACAGATCTTAATGTTAATGTGACTAGTGTTTCTGAACAATGGGCAGGCGTATCAGTTGCAGGACCTAAATCTAGAGAAGTTCTCAATAATTTTGTCGATGATTCTTTGGTTGTCACTAATAATAACTTACCTTTTATGGGTGTTACTTCAACATTTCTTAAAGGTAATATTCCTTGTAGAATTGCAAGAATTAGTTTTTCAGGTGAATTAGCTTTTGAAGTTTATGTCAAATCAGATTTTGCTAATACAATGATGGACCTACTTTGGGAAAATACAAAAAAATATGATGGATGTTTATATGGATTAGAAGCTTTAGGTGCACTTAGAGTTGAAAAAGGTCATGTAACAGCCGCTGAGCTTGATGGAAGGGTAACAATTGATGATGCAGGTTTAAGCAAAATGGCTTCTACAAAAAAATCATATATTGGAAGCGCAATGAGAAAACGAGGAGTATTAAAAAATAATGATCGAGAAATTCTAGTAGGTTTCTTTCCTACAAACTTAAAGGAAACTTTTAATGCTGGAACTATTGTCTGTGAAAAAAATAATATTAAAGGACAGGGTATCGGCAGAATTACTTCAGTTACTTATTCTCCTGAACTTGGACATTGGATTGGATTAGGTTTTGTCAAGGGTGGTTTAGATAAATGGAAAGATACCAATTTAGTTGGGGCAGATCCTGTAAGAAATAAACAAATGAATTTAAAAGTTGTTTCACCACATATGATTGATCCTAAAGGAGAACGAATGTATGCATAGACATTCTGCACTAGAAACAATTTATAAGGTTGGAAAATATTCATCAAGTGAGAAACAATCCCTAACATTTAAAGAATTAAAAAGTTTAGAAATTTTGCAAATTGCTTGTTGGCCTGACAAAATTGACGAAATGAATAATTTACTATCAAAAGAACTAAAAATTAAAAATATTCCTAGTTTTAATAAAGGGATAATTTTTGAAAATAAATCATTATGGAGAATAGAACCTT
The DNA here is from genome assembly GCA_902519435.1 of uncultured Alphaproteobacteria bacterium. The sequence goes on along the minus strand of CABYKC010000004.1, from coordinate 50,071 downwards.
TGAAATGGTGGTTATTTAATAAAGAAATTGAAATAAGTGAGCAAATCGCAACAATTTTAGACATGTCTCATGCTTTTACAGGTATTGAAATTAAAGGAGATAATTCATCATTATTTTTAAATAGACATCTTCCAATTGATTTAAGAGCTAGGAATTTTCCAGATTTATCTTCTGCTAGCACAGCTATTCATCATGTAAGTGTTAAGCTATTTAAAATAACTTCCAATAGCTACTGTCTATATATACCAAGAGGTTTTGCTTTATCAATTTGGGAGATCCTTCTTGAAACAGCGGATCAGTTTGGATACGAAGTATTAGAGAGATAGATAGATTATCTTAGAGTAACGGAAACTGGTTATAAACTAATTACTAATGTAATAAGCGATTTGCATATAGTAAATTAATCATTTGCATCACCACCTCCGGCACCTTTTGCCCTAGATTCCTCTGACTCAGGAACAAAAGTTCTAAAAGCTATTTTAGATATTTGATCCCAAGATTTTTTATCAGGATTAATACCCTTAGAGAGCATATTATTTATATTTGATGATGAAATATTAATATCTAATTTTTGTTCATTAAAAATTTTCTTTGTGAGTAAAAGATCAAAATTTCTTTGATAATTTGTAGAGATAATTTCTCTATTAACCCTAATATTTTCATTTGTTATTTGTACATCAATTTTTTGATCTGAAAAAAACTGTGAATAGATATTTTTTTTGGCATACTTATAAAGCAAAGGTATTAGGAATATGGGATCATTGCAATTTTTTATAGTTAATATTAAATTTTCTTTTTTATCTACTTTTGATATCAAATAATCAATTAATCCTGGCCCTATCATCAAAAAAGATTTATTTTTACAATCAAACTCATCATTTATATTTGATGGATCTATGCTAGCATTAAAAGTGTTATCTAATTCTTTAATTTTTAATGTTAATAATTTGATTCCATCTAAACCAAGTATTTCAAGCCAAGTTGTAATAAATGCAGCGTCTTCATCTGATCCATATGTGAACCCTAATCCTGAAAAAGCTCGCTGTGAATTAGTGTAGACTTCATAATAAGAGTAACTCACAGATATTAATATGAATTCATTGTTGCAAAACCCCATTCATCAACATTTTTATTATTTAGATCTGATAGATAAGGAGCTCCAGAAAAAAAACTTACTCTTAACCATCTATCTGACTTAGGATCATATCGATTGGCACCAAAAAAAGATAATTTAAATCTTAACATATCAATTGGTATTGTTTTTTTATCGAGAACATTATCTTGAACTTCCGAATAAGGATAATTTTTTAAAGATTGTATTCTTTTAACAATTCCTCTGTATTCAGGATGTGTTAATAAAAATTCACAAATTAATTGATTTTCATCTACATTTTTAATTTGCTTAAATAAATCATTAACCATTTTTGCAATTCCTAGATTTTGCTCCAATTCACTTCCTTGCTCATTATATCTTTCACCCAGCCTAGGTTCTAACTTTGCTGCTGAAACATACCAAAATAAATAATTGCTATCTTTATTATTAAAATCAATATCTTTTATCCAAGAATATTTATCATTGATTATTTTTTTCAAATCTCCAATAGATTGATTTCCATCAATTTCCATTATCTCCTCATCTGCCATATCTTCTGCTAACTCTTCTGATATTTGAGGATACAATTCAATTAGTTGTACTCTTGCAATTTCCTTAGTATCATTATTAAAATTCGAATCACAATAATCTAAAATATCTAACCATTTAAATTTTTGAGAAAGATCTAGGTCATTAATGTAGGAAATATATTTTTTTAAATCTTCAGTAGTTAATTTATTTTTATTAATTTGGAATTCATCACTTGTGTTAACTTCTTCAAGATAATTTAGAGCTTTATTCAAAAGATTTTTATATTTTTCGAAAACTATATTATCTAACTCAATTTGAGAAATTTCTTCTAATGTCTTTGTGTACTGTTTCATCCACTTATTAATCAACTTTGGATGTTTAATGATAAAAGGTGCCATACCTAAACCTGTTGAATTACCAATACCTAAATGTTGTTTAATTTTTCTATCTAACTTTACTGCTTTTTTTGGGTTTATTTGCCTTGCAACATGTTCAACTAATTCAATACTGAATTCTCTAATTAAATAAACTGATAACATTTCTGCTCTAAAGGGCTGATTGAAAACAGTTGTATTTTTTGTATTAGTAAAATCTGATAATCCAAATTTACCACTACCATAAACAGCAGTAGTTCTTAACAAATAGCCAACTTTATTTATTTCGTAAATATCTGGCTGATTACCATTTGAGAGACAATCGACAACATACTGAAACAATCTTACACTTTTATTTGCTCTACTAAGAATTAACTCATCTGGAGAATTACGACCTGATTCTTGAAGAGGAATTGTTTTTTTTAATCTATTTAGATCTTGATCAGATAATTTACCTACATGTAATGTATAGGCTGTATCCCATTTACTAGCGATAACTCTATCACTTCTATCCTTATCATCTAGGAAAGCAGAGAAACATACAAGTGAATAAGTTTGCTTATTAATAATTATTTCATAAACAACCGTGCCGAAACCATGTTTATCTAAATCAAATTTCGACTTATGTATATCCCAGTTGTCGTTGATCAATCTTCTTAACATACTTCTAGAAAAACTAAGCCGAGAAGGATAGCGTGAACCCATTCTTGATAGTTTCATGTAGTTATCGTTTTCTCTTACTTTTTGTAACATTTATTAAATATCTATAGTTAATTTTGGTTTTTTCATTAATAGAAGTATTAATCTATGTCAAAAATAAGTGAAGATATACTTCTAATTGATGGATTGGAATATTGTAACTGGAATAGGGAATTATTTGAAAATGCCCACCAAGCTGGATTAAATGCAATTCATGCGACATTAGTGTATTGGGAAAATACTGAAGAGTCTTTTGAAAAAATAAATTATTGGCACCGTCTTTTTAAAGAGCATCATGATATTATTGCTCACGCAAAAACTACCGAAGATATTTTGGATGCTAAAAAAAATAATAAAGTTGCAATTATTTTTGGTTTTCAAAATTCTGCTCCTATTGCGAATGATATATTTTTAATTGAAAAATTTTTTGAAGCAGGTGTGAGATTTATGCAACTCACCTATAATAATCAAACCCCACTTGCTGGAGGATGTTTTGAACCTAAAGACTCAGGTGTTTCACGATTTGGAAAAGCTGTTATTGAAGAAATGAATAGACTTGGCATGATTGTAGATTTAAGTCATGCAGGAAAGCAAACTTGTCTTGATGCTATTGAATTCTCAAATAAACCTGTGGCAATTTCTCATGCTAATCCAAATTTCTTTCATAAATCTAAAAGAAACATTGATACTGATATTTTACAAAAACTTGTTAAAAAAAATGGTTTTATTGGGTTAAGTTTATATCCTTATCATCTTAAAAATTTAGGTGATTGTACTATAGAAGATTTTTGTGAAATGATTAAGGAGCTGGTAAACCTAATTGGTGAAGACAATATTGGAATAGGTTCTGATCTTTGTTTAAATTGGCCTGATGATGTAGTTATGTGGATGAGAAATGGAAAGTGGACCAAAAATATTGACTATGGAGAATCTAAAGATAAAAATCCAAAGTGGCCTAAGTTACCAAGTTGGTATAAGCAACCAAGTGACTTAAATAATTTATTTTATTTAATGTGTGAAAATAATATTTCAGAAAAAGTTTCTACAAAAATAATAGGTCAGAATTGGTTTAACTTCATGAAAAGTCAATTTTAGTTTTTACGACTAATAAAAGAAGCTAATAGTAAACTTATTATTACAATCGAAGCACCAATCATTTGATAAGTTTCTAAATTTTCTTTTAATAAAAAAACAGCCCCAAGAACACCTACCACTGGTTCTAAATACAAAAATAAAGCAGTATATGATTGTCCAATCTTTGGGATAGCAATTAATTGTGATAAAAGTGCAAAGCTATAACATACCGAAGGAATTAAAATTAAAAGATAAATATTGATATCAAAATTAAAATTTAAAGAAAAAAATATTTTTAATATTACAAAGAAGAAAAAAGTATTAAAAACATTTATAAAGATATTAATTGGTATTGGTGAAATACCTTTAATAGACATTTTTTGATTTACTATAATCATACTAGTTGATCCAAGTGATGCAAGAAAAGCTAAAAGAATACCTACTATATTTATGACTTTAAAAGATGGTCCTATAACTAAAACAATTCCTAAAAATGTTATAAAAAAGAGTATTTTTACAGTTAGTGAAATTTTTTCTTTATCGATAATAATAGAAAATAAAAGAACATATATTGGATAGAGGCAAAAAATAAGAATTGTTAAACTAACTTCAATAAATATAACTGAAGTCAATAATCCAAGAGTTAATAATATTGAACCCGCTGATATAGATAAAAAGTATTTTAGGTTCTTATTAAAAATTGCTAATAGATTCTTTTGATAAGGGATAAAAGGTAATATAATTATCGAGGCAATTGCGTAACGTAAAAAAATAGTTAATGCTACAGAGGCTCCTGAATTATATGCTATTTTTGTAGTAGGGCCAATTAAGCCAAACAAAATTCCAGCAACTAAAGCAAAAATAACTCCAAATATGAACATTTTTTTAAATTAACTTTTGACTATTTGTTTTCATGCAGTTATTCAAGCTTCATTACAAAATATATTATGAATGACACATCTCAAAGTTTCGTTAAATTTGAAAAGATCGATAAAAGTTACGATGGAGAAGTACTAGTAGTAAAAAACTTAAACTTGGATATTGCTAAGGGTGAGTTCGTAACAATGTTGGGTCCATCAGGATCAGGTAAAACAACAACTTTGATGATGTTAGCTGGTTTTGAAACACCTACAAATGGTGAAATATTTTTAGATACTAAACCAATTAGTAAAATACCTCCCTATGAAAGAGAAATAGGAATGGTATTTCAAAACTATGCTTTATTTCCTCACATGACTGTTGCGGAAAATTTGTCATTTCCGCTAGAAGTGAGAAAAATTTCAAAACCAGACATTAAAGAAAAAGTGCAGAAAGCACTTGATATGGTTGAGTTAGGTAATTTTGGTACAAGATTTCCAGCTCAATTATCTGGTGGACAACAGCAAAGAGTCGCTTTGGCCAGAGCACTTGTATTTGAACCACGCCTAGTATTAATGGATGAGCCTTTAGGTGCACTCGACAAGAATTTACGTGAACAGATGCAATACGAAATAAAGCATATTCACGATAGGATTGGTATAACTGTTGTCTATGTTACTCATGATCAAAGTGAAGCATTAACAATGTCTAACAGAATAGCAGTTTTTAATGATGGAGTTGTTCAACAATTATCTACCCCTGACATACTTTATGAAAAACCTGAAAATTCTTTTGTTGCGAAATTTATTGGTGAAAATAATACTCTTAATGGAGTAGTTAAAGAAATTAATGGTAGTTCCTGTATAGTTGATCTAGATAATAATCAGGGCACAATCAAAGCTTTGAAAATTAATGTAAATGAGGTTGGTGAAAAAACTCAGTTATCGATTAGACCAGAGAGAGTTTCAATTAATGACGGTAACAATGAAGAAAATTCATTTACAGGAAAAATCGAAGAATTAATTTATCTTGGAGATCATATCAGAGCTCGGTTGGATGTATGCGGTAACAATGAGTTTATTGTTAAAGTTCCTAATGAGGGAAATTTTAGTCATAAAGAGGGTGACACCTTAAATCTAAGTTGGAACTCTGAAGATGTAAGAGCTTTGGATATCTAGGATATTTATTAGAAAACCGCGATTTTTTTTTTATTTTTAGCCCTTTTTTTTCACTTTGCTACATGTTATTAAACATCTATTACAGACATAATCTTAAGATTAAAAATTAAAAATAGGAGGATATATATGTCTAAATTTTTAAAAGCCTTCTTATTTGTGTCACTTGTATTTGCTCCTTTTACTGCTAGCGCAGTAACAGTTGCATCTTGGGGTGGTGCTTATACAGAAAGTCAACAAAAAGCTTACGCTGATACATACTCTGATCCTAGTTCAATTGTATTTGAAAACTACAACGGTGGTTTAGGTGAAGTAAGAGCTCAAGTAGAAAGTGGAAGCGTTACTTGGGATTTAGTAGATGTTTTACCATCTGATGCGATAACTGGATGTGATGAAGGATTATTTGAAGATATTTCAAGTGAAATTGCTACTTTAGGTGTTCCTGGTCCTGACGGTGAGTCGATTGCGGAAGATATGGAAAATAATGGTCTTGAATACCACTCTGGTTGGGACTGTTGTGTACCACAAATCTTTTGGACATACGTAGTATTTTACGATCCAGATGCATTCCCAGGTGAAAAACCAGACAGTATGGCAGACTTTTTTGATACAGAAAAATTTCCTGGCAAAAGAGGTATTCATACTTGGGCAACAGGTATAATCGAAAAAGCAATGGTAGCAGATGGAGTAAGTCCAAATGCAGTTCCAACTGTTTTAGCTAACCAAACAGGTGCTATTGATAGAGCATTTGAAGTTATGGATAGAATTAAAGACGATGTTGTTTTCTGGTCTGCTGGTTCACAACCACTTGAGTTAGTAAAAAGTGGTGAAGTTATTATGGCTGTTGCATATAACGGTCGTGTAGGTGCAGCAAATTTAGCTGAAGGTGAAAACTTTGAGTATATTTGGGAAGGTCAGGTTTTAGACCAAGAGTATCTTTGTCTAACTGCTGGAGCTCCTAATAGAGATGCAGCTATTGACTTTATGATGCATGCTTCAACTCCTGAAGCTCAAGCTGAACAAGCTAAATATATTACATATGGACCAATGAGAGCATCTGGTATTCCAATCATTCAAAACAATGAGCCTTGGGGACCAGGAGGTGTTGATATAATGCCGCACATGCCTAACACACCAGAACGTTTAAAAGTTTCAATCGTAAGTGATCCTCAATGGTGGTCAGATTACGGTGCAGAAATTAATGAGCGTTATGCTGCTTGGATGGGTAACTAAGCTTGAAAAAATAAAATTTGTAATTTAATCTAAAGGCGAGAATTATCTCGCCTTTTTTATTTGGAGGTTACTATTTCTACAGCGGAATTATTAACAACAGACGGAATTCCACTCAAACAAAGTCTTCGTAAGGCTGAAAGAAGAAATAAACTACGTGCATTTCTTCTTGTTTTTCCTTTACTCCTTTTCATTTTTGTAACTTTTGTAATGCCTATTGGAGATATGCTTCTTAGGAGCGTTGATGATAGTCAAATTAATTCAGTTTTTCCTAATACTTTTGATGAATACAAAAATTGGGATAAAGGAGCTGACGAACTACCACCTGAAGAAGTATATAAAAGTCTTTTTTTTGAATTAGCCAATGGAGACAAGAGACAAATAGGTAAAGCCTTAACAAGAATGAATTATGCAAAATCTGGTTGGAAAAGTTTAATTAAAAAAACAACTAGAGAAATAAAAAAAATTGTAAAAAAAGGCGAAGAACCAGTTTCTTATAAAGATACATTTATTAATATAAATAAGCTGTGGGCGGATCCAACTTATTGGTACTCATTTAATCAAATGGTAAAAGATAGATCTTCAATTTATTATTGGAATGCTCTCGATAGAACATTTGATGAAGAAGGAGATGTCGTTTTACAAGATGAAAAAAGAAGAATGTATATTAAAACGTGGCTTAGAACTTTTAAGGTCAGTGTCTATGTAACAATTTTTTGCTTAATTCTTGGTTTCCCGGTTGCTCATCTCTTAGCTAATTTACCTCTAAGATACAGCAATCTTCTGATGATTTTTGTATTACTTCCATTTTGGACCTCTTTACTTGTGAGAACAACAGCATGGATTGTAATGCTTCAACAAAATGGAGTTATAAATGGAATTTTAGTTTGGCTAGGCGTTATAAGCGACGATGGTCGAATACAAATGGTTTATAATGAAGTTGGAACATTAATAGCAATGACTCAAATTTTATTACCATTTATGATTTTACCTTTGTACAGTGTAATGAGGGTTATTCCAAAAAGCCACATGAGAGCTGCTCAAAATTTAGGAGCAAAACCTGTAACTGCATTTTTGCGAGTTTACTTACCTCAGACTATTCCTGGTATAAGTGCTGGTGGTTTATTGGTTTTTGTACTTGCCATTGGGTATTTTATAACACCTGAATTAGTTGGCGGAAAAGATGGTAAATTGATTGGGAGTTGGATTGCTTATCATTTAAAAACAACACTTAACTGGGGATTGTGTGCTGCTCTTGGCGCTATACTTCTTGGTATAATGCTGATCTTCTATTGGCTTTACAATAAAATTGTCGGAATAGATAACATAAAGTTAGGATAATAGTATGGCTCTCCCAAGTTACGCATCACCAGTTCAAAAAACTTACTATTATTTTTACTTATTTTTTTGTACGGTAGTTTTCTTTTTTTTAATAGCACCACTATTTGCAATTATTCCAATATCTTTTAGTGTTTCTCCTTTTATGGTTTTTACCGAAGGAATGCTTGCATGGCCTCCTGATCCAGAAGCATGGTCAATTAGATGGTATAGAAATATGATTGGTGATTGTAGTGCTGATGTTGTTTCCTCTACTGTTCCTTGTTCAACAAAATGGATGAAAGGTACAGTAAATAGTTTTTATATCGGTATCATAGCAACTGTTATTGCTACGGCCTTAGGCACATTAGCCGCATTAGGATTAAGCAGGCCTCACATGCCATATAAAGGTTTGATAATGGCAATCTTAATTTCACCAATGATCGTTCCACTAATTATAACAGCTGCAGGAATGTTCTTCTTCTATGCAAGAATAAATCTTGTTTATACTTTCACAGGTGTAATTCTTGCACACGTTGCTCTTGCTACACCCTTTGTAGTAATTACTGTAACGGCAACATTAGTTGGTTTTGATATGAATATGGTAAAAGCAGCACAAAGCTTAGGTGCTAAACCAATGAGAACATTTTTTAAAGTCATTATGCCGTTGATTTTACCAGGTATTATATCAGGCGCTTTATTTGCTTTTATTACATCCTTTGATGAAGTCGTTATAGTTATGTTTATGGCAAGTATTGATCAGTTAACTATTCCAAAACAAATGTGGGCCGGCATACGACAAGAAATAAGTCCTGTTATTTTATGTATGGCTACATGTTTAGTACTTCTTTCTATATTCTTATTAACTACAGTTGAAGTACTTAGAAGAAGATCTGAAAAACTCAGAGGTATTAAAGCTCGATAGAACAGTGAAGAACATTGCTGTTATTGGTGCTGGTATAGTTGGTATATGTAGCGCATATTTTTTAAAAAAATCTGGATTTAATGTAACTTTAATTGACAGGGAGCAGCCTGGTTCAATGACAAGTTTTGGGCATGCTTGTACTTTTGCAGACTATGCAAATGTTCCTGTAAATTATCATGGATTGATTTGGGATATACCATCAATGCTTTTAAGAAAAGATGGACCTTTGGCAGTTGATTTTTTTTATATTTTAAAGAACTTGCCTTGGGCAATAAGTTTTTTAAAAAATTGTAAAAAAGAAAAAGTTAATGAAATAGCAAACTCTCTAACCAACCTTTTAAAACACTCGCAAATATCTTACGATGAAATTTTTCAAGATGTAAATGTAAAAGAATATATTAAATATGAAGAAAATCTTTATCTTTTTGACTCAAAAAAATCTTATGAAAATTATGAATACGCAAACATTATTAGAAAAAATAATAACGTTAAAGTAAGAAACTTAAATAAAGATGAAGTTAAAGAATTAGAACCAAATTTAGCTGATGTTTATTATTCTGGGCAAGTCTTCACTGGATCGAGACACACAACAAATCCTTTAGCAATAAGTACTAAAATTTTTGAAAAGTTTTTAGAATTAGGTGGTATTTATATAGATCAAAATATAAAAAATTTAACGCAGAAAGAAAAAAATATTGAATTATTTTTAGAAAATAAAAAACTTTATTTTGATAAAATAATTGTAAGTGCTGGTGCTTGGTCCAATCAAATTGCAAATAAGCTTGGAGATAAATTCCCTCTTGATACCGAAAGAGGATATCACCTTTTATTTGAAACTGATGAGAAATTAATAAGTCGTCCCGTTGCTTGGTCTGAATCTGGATTTTATTTAATACAAATTCATGATGGTATAAGAGCTGCTGGTACAGTTGAAATAGCAGGTTTAAATAAACCACCTAATAAAAAACGTCTTAAAATGATAGAGAGACAATCAAGAAAGGTTTTACCCCAATTGAAAGAAGTGAAATCAACCTGGATGGGGAGAAGGCCTACCTTACCAGACTCATTACCTGTTATTGGAAAGTCTCGCAAAAATAATAATGTCATTTATGCTTTTGGACATCAACATATTGGCTGGACTTTAGGGGCTGTTACAGGAAAAATTATTGATAGTTTATCAAAAGATCAATTGCCAAATATAGATATTGGCGCTTATTCTCCTAACCGATTTTAACCTAAACTAATTCCAACATTTTTGACTTGAAGATAAGATTTAAGTCCATCTACTCCTTTTTCACGGCTATATCCTGATTGTTTATAACCTCCAAATGGAGTTGCATGATTTCCGGTAAACCATTTGTTTACATATACTTGACCAGCTTCTAATTTGCTTGCAGTCCAAGATGCTTTTTTAAGATCTTTTGTAAAAACTCCAGCACCTAAACCATACTCAGTATCATTCGCAATATCAATTGCTTCTTCTTGATCTTCATATTCAAGAACTGAGAGTACCGGACCAAAAATTTCTTCTCTAGCTACAGTCATACTTTGTTTAACATTGTTTAGAACTGTTGGTTCCATAAAATATCCATCACGTTCTAATCTTTTTCCTCCATATGCCGCTTCTGCACCTTCTTGGATTCCTGATCTTGCATAACCTTCAACTTTTTGAAGCTGATTTTCTGATATAACTGGAGTTAGGTCTGTATCTTTTTCTATACCAGGTCCAATTTTTAACGATTTACTCATATCAACAAGCTTATCTACTAACTCATCTTTGATTGATTTATGAACTACCAATCTAGACATCGCTGTACATATTTGACCAGCAACACTAAAAATTCCTGAACGTGCACTTTCTAGAACTTCATTTAAATCAGCATCAGGGTAAACAATACCAGCTGACTTACCGCCTAATTCAACTACAGCAGGAATAGCTTTGTCTGCACAAGCATGAAGTATCTTTTTTCCAGTTGCGATTGAACCTGTAAAAACTACGTGATTTACATCTTCATGAGATACAAGATAAGATCCTGCTTCATTTCCATATCCACAAATTATGTTAATAAGTCCTTCTGGAACACCAGCATTTTGTATTGCTTTAGCAAAAATTGTTGCGGACAAAGGAGTTAATTCTGCAGTTTTTATAATTGTTGAATTTCCTGTAGCAAAAGAACATGACAGTGATCTTCCAATCATTGATAATGGAAAATTCCATGGCACAACATGTGCTGATACACCAAATGGTTCTAAAACTGTGTAATCAAAAACATTTTTTGCAACAGGTATTGTTTTACCCTCAAGTTTATCTGTTAAGCCTGCATAATAATCAAACATATCTGCTACATCATTGAATTCTTTAATTGCTGAAGCGATATTTTTTCCATTTTCATAACAAAGAAGCTCACCACCTTCTTTTGAAACATTTCTTGTCTCTTCTGCAATTTTTCTCATTAGTTTCGCTCTTGAAAGCAAAGGCATATCAACAAGTACTCTGCTGTTGTAAGAATTTTTAGCTGCTTCAACCGCAAGATCAACTTCATTTTTTTTTGCACATGAAATTTCGCCAATAATTTTACCATTTGAAGGATCATCAACCTTTATTGTTTCTTTGGACTCACTTTCAATCCATTTATTATTTATAAAATTCTTATATTTTTCCATTTTCTGCGTTTTTTAATTAATTATTTTTATTTCATTCTTTATCATTTAGGATATGAAAATGATACAAATTTAATTTTAAGAAACATGAGCATTACATTTAATCAGTTAAAAAAACTAATAACAAAAAAAGAAATAGATACAGTTTTAGTTTGCGTATCAGATATGCAAGGTAGACTAAATGGTAAAAGAGTTACTGGAAAAGCTTTTATTGATTATGTCTATAAAGAAACGCATATGTGTGATTATCTCTATACCGTCGATATGGATATGTTTACTGTACCCGGATATAAATCTTCTTCATGGGAAACGGGTTATGGTGATATGACTGTAATTCCAGATCTCAAAACGATAAAGATAGCAAATTGGTTAAATAAAACAGCTATAGTAATATGTGATTGTTTAGATCATTCAGGAAAAAAACCACTTATTCATTCAACAAGACAGATATTAAAAGATGTTTTAGCTAAGGCAGACAATATGGGATTTCAATCTATGGTTGGTTCAGAATTAGAATTTTTTCTTTTTAATCAAACTTATGAAGAAATTCATAATAATAATTATACAAAACTTAAAGAGTCTTCTTGGTATATTGAAGATTATATGATTTTCCAAACTACGAAAGAAGAGGATGTGATGCAGGAATTAAGGAATTCTCTTCTAGATAGTGGTATTTATGTAGAATGTTCAAAGGGTGAAGCAGCTCCAGGACAAGAAGAAATCAATGTTGTTTTTTCCGATGCTTTAAACATGGCTGACAATCATATTTTAATTAAAAATGCGACAAAAGAAATTGCTTATAAACATAACAAAGCCGTAACCTTTATGGCTAAATATAACAAAGAAGTTTGTGGAAGTTCATGTCATATTCATAACTCTTTATTCGATAAGAAAACAAAGAAAAATATTTTTTATAACCCTAAGGATAAATATGGAATGTCTGATATTTTTAAAAGTTATCTTGCGGGACAAATTAAATTATTACCAGATATTTCAATTTTTTTGGCACCAAATATTAATTCTTATAAAAGATTTCAAGATGGATCATTTGCTCCTACAAAATCTGTTTGGGGCATTGATAATCGTACTGCTGGGTTTAGATTAGCTGGTCATGGATCATCCATAAGAATTGAATGTCGAGTCCCAGGAGCGGATGTTAATCCTTATCTTTCTTTTGCAGCTTTAGTTGGTGCTGGGTTATACGGTATTAAAAATAAACTTAAGTTAGATAAACCTTATTCAGGGAATATATATGAGAAAAAAGTAAATGAAGTTCCTAAAACACTTAACGAAGCAATCCAACTTGCTAAAAAATCTAAATTTTTAAAAGAGATATTTCCACAAGATGTACTTGATCATTATATCCATGCTGCTGAATGGGAGCAAAAAGATTATGATGGTGCAGTTAATGATTGGCAATTAAGAAGATATTTCGAACGAGGCTAATTTTACTAAATGTTTGAGACTATTACTCCAATAGACAATTCCGTCTTAGTTAAAAGAGAATATGCAACCGAAGAAGATATTGAAAAAAGTCTCAGTAATTCCTATTCTGTAAGAGAGCATTGGAAAAATATATCTCTAGAAGAAAGAAAAAAGTCAGTTTTAAATTTTGTAGAAATATTTTTAAAAAATAAGGATGTTTCTAGTAATTTATGTAAGCAAATAGGCAGACCTATAGCACAGTGCCCAGGAGAGATGCGAGGTTTTGAAGAAAGAGCTCGTTATATGATTGAAAATGCTGATAGAGCATTATCAAGAGTTGTTTCAATTAAAAATGATGAATTTGATAATTATATAAAAAAAGAACCACTAGGAACTATATTTGTAATTGCGCCATGGAATTACCCTTTCAACACTTCTGTTAATTCAATTGTACCAAGTTTACTTGCCGGTAATGCAGTTATATTAAAACATTCTTCTCAAACCCCACTCTGTGCTGAAGAATTATATGAGGCAGCTAAACAATCTTCATTACCTAAAAATATTTTTCAGTATTTACATTTAGATCATGATCAAACATCAAGAATAATTTCAGATTCAAGAATTAATCATGTTTTATTTACAGGTTCTGTAAGTGGAGGAAAACAAATAAAAAAATCTATAGGCACTAGATTTATTGGTGCTGGTTTAGAGTTAGGTGGAAAAGATCCTGCTTATGTTAGAGCTGATTGTGACTTAGATCATGCTGTTGAAAATTTAGTTGATGGATCATACTTCAATTCTGGCCAATCTTGTTGTGGTATTGAAAGAATTTATGTTGATAAAAAAATATACAACACATTTGTAGAAAAATTTAAAGATGTAACTGAGAAATATGTTTTAGGAAATCCATTAGAGACGGAGACAAATTTAGGTCCAGTAGTGAAGCAATCTGCTGCAAATAATATTAGATCTGAAGTTAACAACGCAATTAGTCAAGGTGGAAAGAATATTATAGATAACAAAAAATTTAATATAGATGATGGTAATAATTGTTATGTAAGCCCTAGTGCACTCATCAATGTCGATCATTCGATGAAATACATGATGGAAGAAATATTTGGCCCTTCGGTAGGGATAATGAAAGTAGAAAATGAAAATGAAGCTTTATCTCTAATGAATGATAGTTCTTATGGATTAACAGCAAGTATTTGGACAAATGATAAGTCTTTTGCAGAAAATTTTGGAAAAAATGTTGAGACAGGAACTTTTTTTATGAATAGATGTGATTACTTAGATCCCGGCTTAGCATGGACCGGTGTAAAAGATACTGGAATTGGTGTTACTTTATCTGTTCTAGGATTTGATCATTTAACGAGAGCAAAAAGTTATCATATTAGAAATATTTAAGATTATGGAAAATATAAATTGGAATTATCCTACTACAATCTGGTTTGGTGTTGATAGAATAATAGAAATACAAAAAGCCTGTGAAGAATTAAATATTCAAAAACCATTAATTGTTACTGATAATGGAATTTTAAAAACAAACATTATTAATAAGGTAAATGATTGTTTAGATAAACAGGCAATTGTTTTTAGTGATGTTAAATCAAATCCTACAGGTAAAAATGTTGAAGATGGTGTTAAAGCATTTAATGAAAATAATCATGATGGAGTAATAGCTGTTGGGGGAGGCTCGGGTATGGATACAGGAAAGGCAATTGCATTCATGGCCAAGCAAGAAAGACCAATCTGGGATTTTGAAGATATTGGTGACTGGTGGACTAGAGCTAATGCAGATTCAATTTTTCCTATAATTGCTTTACCTACTACAGCCGGTACTGGCTCTGAAACAGGGAGAGCATCAGTCTTTACTAACGAACAAACACAAGAAAAAAAAATAATTTTTCATCCAAAAATGCTTCCTTCAATTGTTATCCTTGATCCAAATTTGACTATTCCACTCCCCGCAAATCTAACAGCCTTTACAGGAATGGATGCACTAGCTCATTGCTTAGAAGCATATTTGTCGAATATTTTTCATCCTTATTCGCAAGGTATTGCAATAGAGGGAATTAGATTAGTAAAAAATAATCTTGTTCTTGCTTTTAATGATGGATCAAATCTAGAAGCTAGATCGCATATGCTAGCATCTTCATCTATGGGCTCAATAGCTTTCCAGAAAGGTTTAGGCGCTATTCATTCTTTAAGTCATCCTGTTGGTGCAATTTATAATACACATCATGGATTAACTAATGCAGTTTTTATGCCATATGTTTTACAATATAATAAAAAAGGTATTGAAGAAAAAATTATTGATATTGCAAGATATATAAATTTAAAATCAGCAACATTTAATAATTTTATGGATTGGATTTTAGAGCTCAGATCTAATTTAAATATTCCTCATACTTTAAGTGAAATAATTGATGATGACAAAAATTTAGAAAAAATGAGTTTAATGGCTTTTAATGATCCTTCCACAAGTACAAATCCTATACCAGTTAATGCAGAAGATTTTTTAAAAATGTATATTAACGCTTTTAAAGGTGATTTATAAATTTATAGCGTTGCTCCAATTATCCAAGGATTAAATTCATCATCACCATAATCATTTATTTCACTCTTTGATTTTTCACCAGATGCAACTGAAATTATTTTATCAAATATTTCTTTGCCAACTTCATTAACGCTTGCAACGTTATCCATAATAGTACCAGCATTGATATCCATATCTTCACTAAGTTTATTATACATATTTGTATTTGTTGCTATTTTAATACTTGGAGTGGGTTTAAATCCAAAGCACGAACCTCGACCAGTAGTAAAACAAATAACATTAGCACCAGAAGCAACTTGACCAGTTACAGATACAGGATCGTAACCTGGAGAATTCATAAAGTTAAAACCTTTGGTTTTTACCTGTTCAGCATAATCGAGAACATCAACCATATTTCTATTTCCAGCTTTGGATACTGCACCTAATGATTTTTCCAGAATTGTAGTTAAACCTCCTTTTTTATTACCAGGACTTGGATTATTATCTAATGTGCTATCGTTGCTAGCAACATATTTTTTCCACCATTCAATTTGTTTGTTTAGTTTATCTATATTTTTTTCATTGGATGATTTTTCAAATAATAAATGTTCTGCTCCATATATTTCTGGAGTCTCTGATAGTAATGTTGTTCCACCATGATCAATAATCATATCAGAAGCAAAGCCTAGTGCAGGATTTGCAGTTATCCCAGAATACGAATCTGAACCACCACATTGCAAAGCAACTGTTAGTTCTGCAATGGGTATATTTGTTCTAGAAATACTATTAATTTCATTTAGTTGATTAATAATTTTTGAAGTTACTTTCGTTATTATTTCATTTGTTCCACCTTCATCTTGAATATTCAAATATTCAATATTTCTTTTTTCCTGATCATTATTGTACAAACTTATTTGGGCACATTCACATCCAAGTCCGATAACAAAAACTTTTCCAAAATTAGGATGAATTTTAAAACCTTCAATAGTTCTGTTAAATACATTCATGGCGTATCCAGAAGTATTCATCCCACAACCTGATGAATGTTTTAAACAAACTGCCCCATCAATGTTATCAAAATTATTATTTTTTAAATAATTATTTATTTTATCAGATATTTTCTTAACAACTGTTGCTGAACAATTAACTGTACTAATTAAACCTATATAATTCCTAGTACCTGATGATCCATTATTTCTTTTAAAGCCTTTAAAGTATTCTGTTTTTTCACTTTTATTAATATCATTTCTAATATCTTTACGGATATATTCTCTTTTGAATTCACTATATCCCATATTATGGGAATGTACATGTTCACCAGGTTCTATATTTTTATTAGAGATTCCTATTATCTGACCATACTTAAAAATAAAATCACCACTTTTAATTTTTTTTAAAGAAATTTTATGGCCATAAGGAATATTATTTATAGATTTAATTCCATAATTTATATTAATATTCTGAGGAATATCCATTGGAGCAATTCCAATATTATCTTTTTCATTTAATTTGATTATGTTAAACATAACTTAGATTAATATATCATAAATAATCATGAACGAAATCGCAACTTATCCATCACTAAAAGATAGAGTAGTGCTTATTACAGGGGGCGCCTCAGGAATTGGGGAAAGTATTGTCGAGCAATTTGCTTCTCAAAAATCAAAAGTTGCATTTTTAGATATAAATGATGAGTTAGGTAACGAGTTATCAAAAAAAATTAAAAACAAATATGATATTGATAGTCTATTTATAAAATGTGATTTAAAAAATATAGATCAACTTAAAAGTTCATTAGAAAAAGTAAAAAAAGAAATTGGGCCAATTTCAATTCTGGTAAATAATGCAGCAAATGATGAGAGACATAATCTAGATAGTGTCACCCCTGAATATTGGGATGATAGAATGAATATTAATTTAAGACATTATTTTTTTGCAACCCAAGCTGTCTATAAAGACATGAAAGATTTAGGAAAAGGTTCTGTTGTAAATATAGGTAGTTTTTCATGGATGATTTCTCAAGGTGGTATGCCTGGATATACCACTGCAAAATCTGCTATTATGGGATTAACAAGAACTTTAGCAAGAGATTTAGGTGTCTATAACATCAGAGTAAATTGTATTGTTCCTGGTTGGATCATTACGGAGAGGCAAAAAAAATTATGGCTTACTCCAGAAATTAAAAAAACTCAACTTGAGAGACAATGTATTAAGAGAATGCTTATGCCCGAAGATATATCAAAGCCGGTTTTGTTTTTTGCATCTGATCAAAGTTCTGGTTGTACCGCACAAAATTATGTAATTGATGGTGGCATAGTTAATTAATGAAAAAAAAATCCAAAATTGCTTTTGGTAGATTAGACTTACTTAGAAATGATACTTTAAATAATAAAAATAAAATTAGAATTGGTTTTATTGGTGGAGGTCCTAATTCATTTATTGGATACACTCATAGGTTATCAGCAAGATTTGATAATAAATTTGAATTTGTTGCTGGAATATTTTCAAAAGATAAAAAAAAATCTAAATCTTTTGGTTCTTCATTAGGATTAGCTGATGATCGTTGTTACAGTGATTATAAGTCTATGGCATCCGCTGAGTCAAAAAGAAATGATGGTATTCAAGCGCTTGGAATAATGACTCCATCGGGTGATCATTATAAGATAGCAAAAGTATTTATTGAAAAAGGAATACATATTATTTGTGACAAGCCTTTAACCGCAACGGTTGAGGATGCTGTTAAATTAAAAAAAGTAATTTTAAAAAATAAAATTGTATTTGCATTAACACACAATTACTCAAGCTATCCAATGCTACGAGAGGCAAAAAATATTATTTCAAATCATAAATTAGGAAAAATCAATTTAATAAATGTTGAGTACCCCCAAGGTTATACAGTCGGAGTAAAAAAGAAAGATGAAAAAAGAACATTAAAATGGAGACTAGATAAAAAACAATCTGGACCCTCAATGATATTATCTGAAATTGGAACTCACGCGTATCATTTGTTGAGATATGTGACTGGATTAGAAGCAAACGAAATATCAGCAGAAGTAAATTCATTATCCTCAGAAATTTCAGTTGATGATAATGCTTTTGTATTATTAAGAATGCGAAATAAGGCAAGAGGTATAATCTGGGTATCGTCTGCTGCTACTGGTGGAGAAAATGGTCTAAAAATTAGAGTGTATGGAACAAAAGGTTCAATAGAATGGTTACAGGATGATCCAAATAATCTAAAGTTTACAGAACTAGATAAACCTATGAAAGTTATAACAAGAGCAAGTAAATTAGTATCTAAATTTTCACTATCATCTTCAAGAATTGCTGCTGGTCACCCAGAAGGTTTTTTTGAAGCTTTTGCAAATATTTATTCAGAATTTGCTGATCAGATTCATAATAAAAACAAAAAATATTCATTTCCAACAATTCATGATGGTGTAGCTGGTATTAAATTTATTTATGCAGCAAAAAAATCTTCTAATTTAAATTCAAAGTGGATAAAAATCTAAAATGATTAATTTTACCTTACTAGGAACAGGAAGAATTGGGAAATTACATGCTTCAATCATAAATGATCATCCAGAAGCGAGCCTCAAATATGTTTATGACATCGATACAAGCTCTGCTAAAAAAATTGCAAAAAAATATAGTTGTGAAGTTGCAAAGACTGCAAAGGAAGCAATTTCTTCAGATCAAATAAATGCTATTTTAATTGCTTCTGCCACCCCGACTCATACAGATTATATTTCTCTAGGAGCAGAATGTAATAAAGCTATATTATGCGAAAAGCCAATTGATTTAGATATAAATAAAGTAAATAAATGTTGGCAAAAAATTAAAAAATATAAACCAATTATTCAAATTGGTTTTAATCGTAGATTTGATCCTAATCATAATAAAGTACAAAGTGAGGTTCTAGCAGGAAAGATTGGTAAAATTGAAATGATTGTAATCACAAGTAGAGACCCTTCTCCACCTGGTATTGATTATTTAAAACAATCGGGTGGAATTTTTAGAGATTGTTCAATACATGATTTTGATTTGGCACGATTTATTCTTAATAATGATCCAATTGTAGAAGTTTTTGCACAAGGTTCTGTAAATGTCTCAAATGATTTTAAGGTTACCAATGATTATGACACAACTATGTGTTTTATGAAATCAAAAAAAGGGGTTTTAGTTCATATAAATAATTCAAGAAGAGCCGTCTATGGTTATGATCAAAGACTCGAAGTATTTGGAAGTAATGGAATGTTAATTTCTGATAATGTTCCAAATAATGATATCAATTACTATAATCAAAATTTATCATTTGCAAAAAAACCTATTAAAAATTTTTTTATCGAAAGATACAAAGATGCTTATCAAATACAATTAGATCAATTTATTAAATCAATAAAAAATAAAAAAAATACATCAGTCACTTTTGAAGATGGAAAGAATGCTTTAATTCTTGCGAATTCAGCTACTAAATCAGTAAAATTAAATAAAGTTGTAAAACCAAAATTTTAGTTATAGATAAATTCTATGAATGAACAATTTAAAGATAAGGTCATTATAGTTACAGGTAGTACACAAGGTAGTGGTGCTGAAACAGCGAGATTATTAGCAAGCAGAGGTGCTAAAGCAATTACAATTTGTGGGAGACAAGAAAATAAAGGTCTTGAAGTTAAAAATCAGATTGAAAAATTAGGCACTGAGTGTTTGTATATAAAAGCAGACCTTAAAAATGTTGTTGATTGCAAAAAAATTGTTTTGGAGACTGATAAAAAATTTGGAACAATAAATTCTTTAATTAATGTTGCAGGATACACAGAAAGAGGAACAATTCTAAGTGCTACTCTAGAAAATTATGAAAATAATTATAACATAAATACCCGTGCACCTTTCATATTAATGCAAGAGACAATTAAAATAATGATTAGAGATAAGAACAAAGGAACAATTGCAAATGTATTATCTATGGCAATGTATAGTGGTATGCCATTTATTATTGCTTATAGTGGATCAAAAGCTGCTTTAGCAACAATGACAAAAAATATTGCAAATTCTGTCGCTAGTTATCAAATAAGAGTAAACGCCTTAAATATTGGATGGACGGATACTCCTGCTGAACATGATATTCAAACAAGAGTTCATAAAAAAAATCCTAATTGGTTACAAGATGAAGAAAAAAAAGTTCCTTTTAACAGATTGATTAAACCTATTGATGTAGCAAAGGGATTAGCTTTTATGTGCTCAGAAGAATCTGGATTAATGACAGGTAGTGTAATTGATTTTGATCAAACAGTACATGGCTGGCATTCTTATTCAGCATATGAAACTAGAGTTTTGGATGATTCTCTACTAGGAGAATAATTAATCATTTATTTCTCAACCATTTTTTAATTTTTAACTATATTTTATAATTTACACAAATTTAAATATTAATTAATAAATTAAAAATGGGAAAAAAAATAATTTCTATTAATGAAGGAAAATTATCAGAGTTTAAACTTCATAGTATTTGGCTTCGTGAAAGATTAAATGGGAGTGAATTTGTAGACCAAAATAATCTACAACGTTTATATGAACCTAGCCTCTTAGATGATAATCTATTTATAAATTCTCATAATGTTAACGAAAATATATTAAATGTTGAATTTAGTGATGGAGCAAAAGGATCTTTTAATATTGATGATCTTTATAATGAAATCAATAATATTGATGTCATACCTGAAAAAAAAATATGGAATGTCAGTGAACAAAATTTAGAAATTTTTGATAATAATAAAATCTTTGAGAATAAAAAGGAACTTATCAATATGCTTAAAGTATTTTATCAATACGGTTATGTAATAATCGAAAATACAAAAGCAGAAGAAAATGAAGTTATAAATTTTGCTGAAAAATTAGGCCCAGTTCGAGCAACAAATTTTGGAAAATTATTTAACGTTGTCTCTAAGCCAAATCCAAATGATCTTGCCTATACTGCATTAGAGTTAACATCGCATTCAGATAACCCATATAGAAAGCCTGTTCCTGGAATTCAATTACTTCATTGTATTGCTAATGAATCTACAGGAGGAGACTCAAGTTTAGTTGATGGTTTTAGTGTTGCAAATTTTTTAAAACATAACCAACCTGAATTTTATAAAGTATTAACTGAAACTAATGTTACTTTTAAATTTACAGATATTGATACTATTTTAGTTGATGAAGCAAAATTAATTGAACTAGACCATAATAATAACTTTAGACAAATACGATTTAGTGGAAGACTTGATTATGTTCCATTATTAGAGGAATATAATCTTGATCTCTTTTATAAGGCTAGAAAATATATGTTCAAACTTTGTAACTCTGATGATTTCAAAATTAAATTTAGATTATCTAAAGGAATGATTGCAATGTTTGATAACCTGAGATTATTACATGGAAGAACTAAATTTGATCCAAATACTGGTTTTAGACATCTACAAGGATGTTATATTGATCATGATGTCACTGAGGGTAAGCTTAGAAGGTTATTAAAACCCTAATTGACTTCGAAGATCTTTTCAGCAGGATAAAAATTTAATATTTTACTATACCATTTACTAAAATTATTTCTTTCAATTAATGAAACTGTAAAACCACCAAATCCACCGCCAGTCAATCTGGCGCCTAAAGCACCACATTCAACTGATTTCTGAACAATTAAATCAACATCTAAAGTAGATGCTTCAAAATCTTTAGAATATGATACGTGACTTTCATTCATTAATTTTCCAAACTCCTGAATATTATTTTCTATTAAATTTTTTTTCGCATTAATCACTCTATCATTTTCAAAAACTACATGCTTTGCTCTTTTTGCTATAGTATTATTGTCAAATTTATTTGTTTGAAAATTTTCTTTTTTAACTTCACCCAAATATTCTACACCAAGGTTTTTTTCAGCCTCTTGGAGTTCAGCAAATCTTTCATTATAAGAGCTATCTCTTAAATTTCGTTGTACTTCAGAGTCAATCAAACAAAATTTCCAATTTTCTGGAAAATTAATAAGTTCGTATTCTAAATTCTTACAATTCATAAAAAATGCTTTGCCATGAATACCAATAGAAGAAACCATTTGATCCATTATTCCACCAGAAACACCTATATAGTTGAATTCTACTTTCTTTGCTAATTTTGCAATTTCTGGATCTTTGATTTTTGTTTCAAAAAAAGTATTTAGTGCTTTTAGTGTAGAAACACACAATGCTGAAGATGATGAAATACCTCTTTCTAAAGGTATATCAGATGAAATAAAAATGTTTAAAAATCTAAATGAAATTTTATTTTCATCAAAAAAAATATGCAAACAACCTTTTATATAATCAACCCACTCATTGTTGATTGATTTTTTGAAGTCATTGAATGTTTTTTTATCTTTAAAATGTTGAGAATAAACTGTGAATTCATTAGAATTATTTTGAGATATCTCAATGGTATTTTTAAAAGATAAAAGTGTAGGCATAACATATCCACCAGTATAATCGGTATGTTCACCAATTAAATTTACTCTTGCATGAGCACTTTCCTTTACTTCTGCGTCTATATTAAATATATCTTTAAAACTCATATAATTACTAGTTATGACTAATCAAATTAATATATCTTTTACAAATGAAAATAAATTAAAAATTATTCTTGATGATAAATTACTAGATCCAAATTTAAAATTGTGTTTCTCATTAGTTTATTCAATAAAATCTATATCAGGAGGTGAAATAACTAAGCAAATTGGACGTTATTACGAGTTATCTATAAAAAAAAATACAATTTTATTAGATTTACAAATTCCTAAAATTGGTAACTTCAACCTTTCGTGTGGTCCGGAGGGTATTTTCATTATTGATACATTAAACAATAATAAATTAAATATAAATGTTTCAGATTTGATATTTGAAAAACCAATTAAAAAGAAAACTTATGAAGATTTAAGAACAAAAAATTTTATACCTATTATTCCCGAGCCAGAAAAAATTCATTTACAAAATGAATTTATATATATTGAAAACAAAACATTTAATCTAAATACGGAAATTGAAATTATTTCTAATTTACAAAATATTATTTCCAAATTGGATATTAATTTTACTTCTGAAAAAGGATTTCCAATTTTCTTTAATAAAGATGATCAGTTATTAAACGATCAATATTTTATTCAGATAACAGAAGATAATATTAAGATTAAATATAATAATTATGGTGGAAAGCTATATGGTCTTATATCTATAGTTCATTTAATTGATTGCTATCAAACAAAGCTTCCAATTTGTACAATACACGATAATCCAAAATTTCAATGGAGAGGAATGCATCTCGATTGTGCAAGACAATTCTATACTATTTATGAAATCAAACGTTTATTTAATTACATGGCATTATTTAAGCTTAATAGATTTCACTGGCATTTAACAGATAACGAAGCATGGAGAATTGAAATTAAAAAATATCCAGATCTAGCATTAAATGGAGGATACAGAGGATATAATTTTAAAATACCACCATTGTACGGAAGTGGTTATGATAAATACGGCGGATATTACACACAGGAAGATATCAAAGATTTAATTATATATGCAAAAAAATTAAATATCGAGATTATGCCTGAAATTGATTTACCAGCACATTCTTGGGCATTACTAGAAATCATGCCAGAACTCAGAGAACAGTCTTCAAATATAGTTAGTGAAGATGTTGGTTCGTATAAGAATAATACAATAAATCCTTCCTTAGAAAAAACTGTAACTTTTTTAAAAGATATGTTGAATGAAGTAAGTGATATTTTCTCATATGATGTAATTCATGTTGGTGTTGATGAAAGACCAAGTAATGCGTGGGAAGGTTCTCCAGCAATTATCGAGTTTATGAAAAAAAATAATATTAAATCACAAGAGGAATATCAAGATTACTATATGAATTTTTTAATAGATTTTCTAAAATCAAAAAATAAAAAAACAGCTGCATGGAATGAGGCGGCAGTGTCTCCTCATATCGATCATGGTGTGGGTGGAAGTGCTGGAAAAATTGATAAATCATGTTTAATCTTTTCATGGGAGCATTCAGATGTTGCAAAAGAAACTACAAATAAGGGATTTGAAACAATACTTTGTCCTGGTCAAAAAACATATTTTGATATGGCTTATAATAATTCAACTGAAGAAAGAGGTATTTGTTGGGCTGCAACTATAGAAGTAAAAGATATTTATGAATGGGACCCAATAAAAGATATAAATAAATCAAAATTGATAAAAGGGTTACAAGGTCAACTGTGGTCAGAGACAATTACAGATAAAAAATTTTTTGATCAAATGATCAACCCAAGATTAGCAACTTTATCAGAAGTTGCATGGAAAGGAAAAATTTCGAGAAAATGGATAGAATTTCGTTCAGCCCTTCTAAATTCTATGGATTTATTAAAAAAATTAGGCTGGCGATATCACAATTTTTAATGTTAAAGTAAAATAAATATGAAAATAGGCGCAGTCGGTTTTGGGAGTAGGACAGCAGGTGTTTATAATGAATTTTCAAAAGTTAATCCAAATTTTGAAATGGTTGCTTATGTAGATCCTCAGCCAATAGGTAAAGATTTTGCTGAGAAAAATAATTTTTTTCCAAATAAGTCATATTCAAGTTTAAACGAAATGTTGGATCAAGAGAAACTAGATATGTTAATGATTGGGTCTCCTAATCATCTACATTTAGATCATATTAAGCTTGGATTAAGAGCAGGATTACAAATATTTGCTGAGAAACCAATAGTAATAAATGAACAAGAAACTTTTGAGTTAGCAAAATTAATAAAAGAATATGGCAAAGAAAGAATTATTGTTGGCTTAGTTCTTAGATATTCGCAACAAGCAAGATCTGTAAGAAAATTATTAGATCAAAATGCTATTGGGAAAATAATATCGATTGAAGCTTCAGAACATATTGTACCCTCGCATGGTGCTTTTTTTATGAGAAATTGGAGAAGAAAACAAAAATACTCGGGAGGCTTTATGCTGGAAAAATGTTGCCATGACATTGACTTCTATTCAATGATTACGAAGAGTAGACCTATTAAAGTTGCTAGTTTTGGTTCTAGAAGATCTTTTATACCAGATAATCTTCCAGAAGGTTCTCATGAACAATATACTAAAGATAGATTAAGAGGTTGGGAGTCGAAAACTAATGTATTTGATAGTGATGCTGATATTGTTGATCATCAAGTTGCAATAATTGAGTATGAAAACAAAGCAGTTTTATCTTTTCATACAAATATGAAAGTTCCTGATGAATATAGAAGATTTGCAATTATGGGCTCTAAAGGAATGATAGAGGGAGATTTTGTAAGAGGATTTTTAAAGGCACATGATGAAAATAATAATTTAATTTTAGATGAAAATTATGGATCAGCATTTGGTCAAGAAATTAAAGGACATTATGGTGCAGACAGTATGATGGCAAAAGATATTAACTCATATTTAATTAGTGATAATTTTAATTTACCTGTTGGAGTAGTTGAGTGTATGGAGGCTGGTATTGTTGCTATGAAATTAGATGAATCAATTAAAACTAATTCAATTATTGATTTGACTAGCACATGGAATGAATTAGACAACTTATTAAATAAATGAAAAACAAATCTAAACTTGTATCTTTTAATTCACCAACATTTTTAGCATATGTATTAATAGCACCCGCAGTTATTTATCTTTTATGTATTGTAGGATGGCCTCTCTTTGAAACATTTAGGCTGTCATTTACAAACGCTAGTATTGCTGGAGAGGATTATGTTGGTTTTGAAAATTATGAAAAACTATTAGCTAGTTCTAAATTTAGTAAAATAGCAATAAGAACTTTTGTTTGGACGTTTTTTTCAGTTTTACTAAAATTAATTCTTGGAATGATTGGTGCTGTATTGCTCAATGCTAGTTTAAGAGGAAGAACAATTTTTAGAATTTTAGTTTTACCTCCATGGGTAGTTCCAATTGCTATTGGTGCACTTGGATGGATGTGGGTATATAATGGCCATTTTGGAATTTTATCAGGAATAGGTATTAGGCTTGGCATACTAGATGGTCCATTTAGTTTTTTAGCTTACAAACAAAGTGCTTTTATTGCTACAATGGTTACAGATGTTTGGGTAGGTACTCCTTTCGTAACTTTATTTTTTTTAGCAGGAATGCAAGCAGTACCAAAAGATCTTTATGAAGCTGCGTACTGTGATGGAGCAGGAAGATTTAGACGTTTTTACCACATAACACTTCCTCAAATAACGCCAGTCATAATTTCGATGTCTCTAATCTCAGCAGTTTCAACTTTTGTCTCATTCGATATTATTTTTATTATGACTGAAGGCGGACCTAGAGGTGCTACAACAACATTAATCATTGACACCTACAAAATGGCTTTAGGGAATTACAAATTTGGAAGAGGTTCAGCTAGAGCAGTAATGATAGTCTTAATGATCACTACTTTTGCAATTTTTTATTTCTATTTGCTATCAAGAATAAATAAAAAGGTATCTCATGGATAAATATAGTTTGCCATTAAAAATATTTATGTATTTTTGCATTGTCATATTTTTTATTTTTATATTACTTCCATTTATTGAAATGTTTTATGCTTCACTAAGACCATTAAAACATTTATTTAGATCCCCTTATCAATTCTATTCTGATGACTTATCTTTTTGGGCATATAGAGAAATGTGGAATACCGTTCCTCTTTTAGGAAGATATATTTTTAATAGCTTTTTTATGGCAGTAACCGTTACTTTTTTTACACTCTTATTTGTAGTTCCAGCAGCTTATTCATATGCAAGATTTAACTTTCCTTTTAAGCAGGGAAGTCTTTGGGTTCTACTTGCTGTTAATATGTTTTCTGGAGCTGTACTTTTAATTCCATTATTTAAATTATTAAGAACTTTTGATTTATTAAATACTTATTTTGCAATGATTGTACCTGGTATTGCTTTTTGTATTCCTACTTCAATTTGGTTGCTAAAAGCATATTTTGAAAAAATACCTGTTGAGTTAGAAGAGGCTGCTTATGTTGATGGAGCTTCAAGAATAGATATTCTTACAAAAATTATTGCCCCCTTAAGTACTCCCGGAATAGTTGTTACTGCCATATACGCATTTATTCAAGCCTACGCTCAACAATTTCTTTTTGCCATTACATTCAATTCAATAAGAGAATATATGCCAATAGTTTCAGGATTAACTGAGTTTATAGGATATCAATCTGTAAAATGGAACGAAATGATGGCAGCATCAATAGTTGGAGTATTCCCTGTATTAATAGTATTTGTGTTCCTCCAAAAATATATTGTTGAAGGATTAACTGCTGGAGCTGTAAAAAACTAGTAAATCTAGCAAAAACACTCTTGCTTGCGCCTACCTAATAATGCTACGGTCTTTTATATTTACGGAGGAATTATGAAATTTTTAAAAATTACTTCAATTGCTTCTTTCATATTTTTTCTGTCTTTTGGTTTCAGTGCAAACTCACAAGAATTACATGGCATTCTATGTGGTGGAGAAATCAGACAAGCAGATATGGATGTAGCAGCTGAATTTGAAAGTGCTAACCCAGGTGTTACTATAAAATGGGAAGCAGTTCCATGGGGAACATGTCAGGATAAAGTTATAAATTTAGCTATTGCTGGTGATCCAGTTGACTTAGCATATGTTGGATCAAGAACTTTAAAGGGCCTTGCAGAAAATGGTCATATAATTAATGTTGATATTCCACAATCACAGATTAATATGTATCAACCAGGTATTTTAAACACTGTTTCACATTTAGGTAAAGTATGGGGATATCCAAGAGCATTTTCTACTAAAGCTCTATTTATGAATTGTGATTTATTAGAAGAAGCTGGTGTTGCATGTGAGGGTCCTGAAACATGGGATGAATTATACTCAATGGCAGAAGCTGTAACTAATAATGTGCCTGGTGTTGCTGGAATAGGTCTAACTGGTAAAGATTTTGATAACACTATGCATCAGTTTTTAAATTATTTGTATAGTAATGGCGGTCAAGTAATTGATCCTGATACAAATACTATTACTTTGAATAGTTCAAACACAGTTGAGGCTCTAGCATTTTATGGAAAATTAGCAAATGTAGCTCAAGAGGGTCCGTTAGCATATGAGAGATCACAATTAAGAGATCTACTTAATGATAAAAAAATTGCAATGTATATTGATGGACCATGGGGTCGAGGTACTCATAATGAAGATCTTAATATGAAAACTGTTAGGATTCCTGCTGGACCACAAGGTAAACAAGGAACTCTATTAATCACTGATAGTATTGCTGTATTTAATAATACTGGAAATGAGGAAATGGCAAATAAGTTTGCGGCTATGGTTACATCTCCAGAATGGCAGTATAAACTAGATACTGAATGGGGCTTAACTCCAATTATGCAATATGATGTTATAGGAAGTGAAGAACCATACAATGATGATTATTGGATGATGTTTATAGATGCAATAGGGGATGGTGGACCAGAACCTTTACTTGTTGACTATAAAGCTTTTCAATCAGTTATGAATAACATGATCCAAGGAGCAATTCTTGGTGAAGGTGATCCTGCTGATTTAGTTGCAGAAGCAGCTGAAGAGTTAGAAGAATACAAATAATCATATTATTATTGCTAGGGCAATATTTGCCCTAGCATCTAATAAAAAATTCAAATGAGTAAATTAACAAGATCATATTTCTCAAAAATTAATTCAATTTTAAAGAAGATATTAAAAGAAGAAGAAAAAAAATTCTTACAGTGTGCTAAATTAATTAGTAAATCATATAAAAAAGGTGGGCAGTTATATATTTTTGGAACTGGACATTCTAGATTACTCGGAGAAGAATCATTTCACAGAGCAGGAGGTTTTGCTGCAGCTTGTCCAATAAGAGATGATGATCTCAGTTTTAAAAAAGGAGCAAGAAAAGCCACTGCTCTAGAAAGAACTCCAAATATTGCAAAAAAAGCTCTCGCTAAATATAAAATTACCAACAAAGATGTATTAATGATTGTGTCTAATTCTGGCGTTAATCATGCGCCAGTTGAAGCAGCTTTAATTGCAAAGAAAAAAAAAATAAAAACTATTTCACTAACATCTATTAAATTTTCTAAACAAGCTCCTCTATCTAAATTAAATAAAAGATTATTTGAAATAACGGATATATTCATTGATAATAAGATTCCACCTGGTGATGCGATTATAAATGTAAAAGATAATATGGTTGGGCCAGCTTCAACAATTACCGGTTCTTTTATTTTAAATTCTATTTTAATTGAAGTGGCAAATATCTTAAAAAATGAAAAATTATTCCCATTTTATATCAGTGTAAATATGCCAAATGCTAAAAAAAATAATGATATATTAGAGAAAAAATTTAGTAAGATTAATCCTCATTTATAATTTTCTAAATTTTTTTAAAAATCACGAAATTGCTATATAAGATATTGAAGTTAGATGACTGATCAAAATAAAGTTAGCGGAAAAATTATAAATCATAATTCTTCCTATATTGGTGATGTATATTTCAATGAAAAAATTATTGACTTGAAAATAAAAGACTCTGTAGATTATGATAACATTATAATTCCTGGATTTGTTGATCTACATTGTCATGGTGGTAATGGTTTTGATGTAATGGAGGGCATACAATCAATTATTGAAATGTCAAAATATCATTTGCGGCATGGGACAACTTCAATAATGCCAACTACTTGGACTAATACCTTAGAAAATACTATTTCAGCCTTAAAAGGATTTAATGAAATAAAGAGAGATAATGGTAATAATATCCTTGGCGTTCATTTAGAGGGACCTTTTATAAATCCTAATAAACTTGGTGCTCAACCAAATTTGACTGAAAAACCATCTTTAGATTTTATAAAAAAAATTCTTGAAATTTCTGATGTAAAAATAATTACTTTAGCTCCAGAAATTGATGGAATGCAAGAATTTATAAATGATTTAGTGGAGTTAAATATTAAGATTCAATTTGGTCACACTTTGGCAGACTTTGATTGCTGTGAAAAAATTATGAAATATCATGAAATTGGTTTTACACATTTGTATAATGCTATGTCTGGTAATGATCATAGATCCCCAGGAGTTTTATCAGCTGCTCTTTCAAAAGGAAAATATGCTGAAATAATTTGTGATAATATTCATGTTAGTAAAGAAGCAATAAAAATTGCAAAAAAATGTATTCCTGGTTTGTATACAATAACAGATTCCATTAACGCGAGCGGACTGAATGATGGAGAATATATTTTTGCAAAAAATAATATAAAAAAAGAAAATGATTCAGTAAAAATTAAGTCTGATGGTACTTTAGCCGGAAGTATTGTTACTATGGATCAAACTTTTAAAAATTTAATATCAATGGATTTTTCATTAGAAGAAGCAGTTGCTTTAACTAGTTATAATGCTTCTAAATATTTGAATCTAGATAATGTTGGCATAATTCAAAAAAATTTTTTAAGTAATTTTCTTATTTTAGATAAAGAATTTAACCTAAAAGAAGTTTATTTAAGAGGAAAAAAAATTAATGTCTAGTTCTCAAGTTTTATCCGAAGCACTCTCAATTCCAAATAAAATTAATCATTTTAGCTTGAATGATAAAAATAATTATCAGGAAATATCAAATTTAATATTAGAAAAAAAAATTGATTATGTTGTTACTGTTGCAAGAGGTACTTCAGATTGTGCAGCTCTTTATTTGTCTTATATGTTTGCAAAATATCTTGGTTTACCAACATATAGCATGCCTCCATCTATAATAACTTTAGAAGAATCAAAATTTGATTTTTCAAGAGCATTAGTTTTCATTATTTCCCAATCTGGAAAAAGTGAAGATTTAGTCGAATGTCATAAAATGGTACAAAAAATGGGAGCAAAGACCATATTAATAAGTAATAATTTAAATAGCCCCATTATAAAAACATCCAATTATTTTTTTGATATAAATGCGGGAGAAGAAAAAAGTGTTGCAGCAACAAAAACTTTTGTTTTGTCTTTATTGATAATTTTAAAGCTTGTTTTTAATACTCTTAATAAAAAAGATATCAATAAGCAAATTGAAAAGCTAAGCGATCATTTAATTTTAGATAATCAAAATCAATGGAGTCCAAATATATTAGATAAAACGATAAGTAATGGATATATAATTAGTAGGGGTGTTGGATACGCAATTTCTAATGAAATATCTTTAAAGTTTAAAGAGTTATGTCAAGAAATGATAGAACCTTTTAGTAGCGCTGAAGTAATGCATGGTCCAAAAAGCTTGATAGAAAACTCATTCAAGTTATTTACTATATCGCTTAGAGATAAAAGTGGGATGATAGTAGTAAAAGATTCTAGTCAAATTATTTCATTAACTAATCTTCACTATGAAATTACCTATGATGAAAACTCAAATACAAAATTAAGATATAATACAAGTGAAATGATAGAATTAGATCCAATAATAGTACTATCAAAATTTTATCCATGGGTTGTTAATTACTCTTTTGAAAAGGGATTAGATCCAGACAATCCTAGATATTTAACTAAAGTAACACAAACATTCTAATTTGAATAATATTGATATAGCAATTATTGGTGCAGGCTCTGCAGGAAGTATAATAGCAAATAAACTTCTTAATGAAACTAATTTTAATATAGCTCTTATTGAGGCTGGACCAAAAGATAACAATCCTATTATTGATGTTCCTCTTGGTTATGGAATGACATTTTATAATAAAAAAATTAATTGGAACTTCTATTCAGAAAAACAAGATAATTTATTCAAAAGGCAAATATATTATCCGAGAGGTAAAGTTTTAGGTGGTTCTGGCTCAATAAACGCAATGGTGTATGCAAGAGGATTAGAAACAGATTATGAGAACTGGGGAAGCAACAAGGAATGGAGTTTTGAAAATATAAAAAAAGTATACAGTTCTATGGAGCAACAAATAAATGATGATAAAGAATTTCTTACAAAAGAAAAGGTTCCTGTAAATAATGTAAGTAAGCATCATCATCCAATATTAGAATATTTTTTTAATGCTAGTAATGAAATTGGTATTAAAAAAAATACAAATTTAACTACATCAATTGAAAATCAAGTAGGTCATTATAATATTAATACTTACAAGGGTACTAGGCATTCATCATCAAAAGTATTTTTAAAGCCTGTATTAAAAAATCCTAGATTAACTTTACTAGATAATACTCAGGTAAAAAATCTAATAATTAAAGATAAAAAAATTACTGGTATTAAAATTCAAAATAAATCATCAGAACAAATACTTAAACTATCCCATGGAGCAATTTTATGTTCTGGCTCAATAATGACACCTTACTTATTAATGCATTCTGGTATTGGTGATAAAGAGTATTTAAAACAATTTGATAAAGAAATAATAATTGATAATTCTAATGTTGGAAGAAATCTTCAGGATCATCTTGGTTTAGATTATTTATTTAAAACTCATCATCATACACTGAATAAATCTTTAGGAACTTGGTCGGGAAGAATTATTTCTGTATTAAGATATCTTTACAATAGAAAAGGGCCATTATCTCTTAGTATTAATCAGTCTGGAGGATATATAAATTGGCACTCAAAGCATCATTATCCCAATTTACAGATATATTTTAATCCGTTAACTTATTCTATCACTCATAAAAATAAAAGACCTTTACTAAAAACTGATAAATTTAATGGTTTTATTATTGGTTTTAATTCTTGCCGGCCAAAAAGTTTAGGAACAGTTACATTAAATTCTCCTAATTTTGGTGATACACCACTGATAAATCCAAATTTTCTATCACATGAAGAAGATATATATGATGTTAAATGTGCAATTAATTTTTCTAAAGTTTTGGCAAACACAAATAATATTAAAAAAATAAGAAATGAAAGTGTTACTCATGATCTTTTAAATGCTACTGAAGAAGAAATGATTGATCACTTTAAATCTAATGCAGTTTCTATATATCACCCTTGTGGTACTTGTAAAATGGATGAAGATCCTAAAAAGGGAGTTGTTTCTGAAAGATTAAAAGTTCATGGAATGGAGAATCTTTGGATTGCTGATGCATCTGTTTTTCCAAATATTACTTCTGGCAATATAAATGCCCCTGTAATGATGCTTGCTAATCTTGGAAGTAAATTTATTATTGAGGATTTAAATAAGATTTAATTCATGAAAATAGTTAAACTTGAAACATTCACAAAACCATATGTAAGTTTTGTAAAAATAACAGTTGAGGATGGTTCAATTGGTTATGGTCAAATGTCAACTTATCATGCAGATATCACAACTCAAATTTTTCATAAACAAGTTGCACCTTGGGTTTTAGGAAAAGAATATTTTGATTTTGATGATTTAGAAGATTTTATTTTCGAAAGAGAACATAAATTTCCAGGATCCTATCTTTTACGTGCAATTGCTGGTTTAGATACAGCATTGTGGGATTTGAAAGGTAAAATCGAAGGTAAGCCTGTAGTTTCATTGATTGGAGGATCTCCAGGAAATTTAAGAATATATGGTTCATCAATGAAAAGAGATATTACACCAGATGATGAAGCAAATAGATTTAAAAAACTCTTTGATGAAAAGGGTGTTAATGCATTTAAATTTAGAGTTGGTTCTGAATGTGGAAGAGGGGTTGATGAATGGGAAGGAAGAACGCCTAGTATTATAAAAACAATAAATTCTTCTCTGGATAAAAGTGTAACTAAAATGGTCGACGCAAACAGTTGTTATAGCTCTGTTCAAGCAATAGAAATTGGGAAACTTTTAGAAGATAATGATGTTACTCATTTTGAAGAACCTTGTCCTTACTGGAAACCAGAAGAAACCAAAAAAGTTACTGATAGTTTGAATATAGATGTTACTGGGGGAGAACAAGATTGTGATCTGAGAATTTGGAGAGATATGGTTAACAGAAAAATTGTAAATATTTTTCAGCCAGATGTAATGTACATGGGAGGATTAACAAAAGCTTTGAAGGTTGCGAAAATTATTGAAAAGGGTGGTTTTATATGTACTCCACATACAGCTAATTTATCTTTAGTAACAATTTGTACAATGCATTTTTTAAAAGCAATAAATAATTCAGGTCCCTATCTTGAATTTTCAATTGAAGGTAAAGATTATTATCCATGGCAACAGAATTTATTTTTAGGTGATCCTTTTAAAATATCTAATGGCATGGTTAAAATTGAAGATACTCCTGGTTGGGGTATAGAGATTAATCCTAATTGGTTAGAGAAATCAGAATATAAAAAGACAGAAATATAAAATAATGATTAAAAATATAATTTTTGATTTTGATGGAGTAATAGTTGATAGTGAGGTCTTAGCTTCTAAGGCATTTTCCAAATATTTTAGTAAATTTGATCAATCAATTAAAGAGGAGCAATTTTATAAATATGCTGGAAAAAAAACAGTCGAAGTAATAGATTTATTGTCTTCTAAATATAAGATTGAAAACAAAGAAAAATTTACAAATGAAATATTTGATATCGTTTCAGAAGTTTATTCCAAGGATTTAAAACTAGTTAATGGAGCAAAAGATTATATTAGTAAATCAGAAAGAAATCATTTTATTGGATCTAATAGTAATAAGGATAGAATTCTTGATGGATTGAAGCTTGTTGGGTTAGATAAACTTTTTTTAAGTGATCAGGTTTATTCATTCGATATGGTTAAAAGACCAAAACCTGATCCAGATATATACTTAAAGGTTTTAAATGATAATTCACTAATTAGAGAAGAGTCAGTTATTATTGAAGATAGTGGCGTAGGTGTTAAAGCAGCAACTGCAGCAGGAGTAAGGGTATTTGGTCTTACTGCAGGAAAACATTGGCATTCAGATAGGGATACAAATGAATTATTTGACAATGGTGCTTTGAATGTATTTAGTGATTATGAAAGTTTAGGTAAGGCAATAGAGGAGCTTTAAATGGGGCCAGATGTAAAAGGAAATCCACTTTATATTTCAGTCTATCTTTTAATAGCCTCCTATATTTTAGGTGAATTTATTTTTCCTAAATATCCACTTCTCTATATTCTTAATCTTTTTGGATTATTAATTATAATTTTAATGCCAATTGTATTTTTTTCCTCAAGAAATGCATTTAATGCACATGAAGAAAAATTACTTCCTCAAACTGAAACAAATAAAATTATAAAAACTGGAATTTATGCTTACTCTAGAAATCCAATTTATCTATGTTTTGTTTTATTTCATTTTGGTATGTTTCTTACTTTTGAAAACATTATGTATTTTATTTGTTCTATAGGATTATTTTTTTGGTTAAATAATTTTGTAATATATGAAGAGGAAAAATATTTAAAAGATAAATTTGGTGATGAATTTGAAAGATATTGTAATTCGGTTAAAAGATGGATTTTTTTCTAGTTAAAATTTATGGAAGAAATTTTATGATTTTTTTCAAATTTAATAACAATCTGAGCTTTTTTATTTAGATCCTTCATCATCCATTTAGTTATTTTCTCATAATGTTGAACAAAATATTTAATTTCATTTGAAGTCATTCTTTTTGATTTTTTGTTTTTTGATTGATTAGTTTTTTCTTGCTTTAATCGCCATTTGAAAACATTATCAAAAGAGGATGCTTTCAAAAAAATAAGTTCATCAAATAATTTAAATAATTTTTTATATTCTAATTTTAATTTATTATTATAGAAATTTCTCCATTGATATTTAGGATCTTCAATTTTTTCTAAATTATTTATATTTTTATGCAGAAATTTTTTTGGAATTTCTGAACTTCCACAACACCAACCTTCTAAGAAAAGAATATCACATTTAGTCTTAGTTATTTTAGTTGATTTAGTCGTATCATCAATCAACTTATCAAATAGAGGGGTTGTGATAGGGTATTTACTTTTATTGAATTGTTTTATATTTTTAAATAATTTTTCAATATCATGTGTTCCTGGAACACCTCGAGTTTTTAACAATTGATGTATTTTTTTTGATAATTGTAATCGTTGTTTTCTCGATAAATAATAATTATCTAAACTAAGCAAAAGAATTTTCTTATTATAAAATTTTTCTGTAGTTTTAGAGATAATATTAATAAATGATGACTTACCAATACCCTGAGAGCCTCCAAACAGGAATTTTTTTGATTTACTAGAGCAAATATAATTTATGATTGGAATTAATTTATCTTCTATGTACTTTTTCGAATATTTTTTATTATATGTTTTGTGTATTTCTATTTGAATATAGTCTATTAATGCACTCATTTAATATTTATTTATAAACAAAATACTTATACATGAAATTTCTTTTTGATTTAGGTGGTGTTTTTTTTGATTGGGACCCCAATTATTTCTTTAAAAATGTGTTTGATGATGATGAAGAAAGAAAATATTTTTTAACTGAGGTGTGTAATGATCAATGGAACTTCCAACAAGATGCTGGTAGATCTATTGCAGAAGCAGAGTTAGAGCTTATTCCTAAATTTCCACATTATGAAAATGAAATTAAAATGTATTACAAAAACCATCGTAAAATGATTAGAGGTACTTTTGAGGAGTCAATAAAAGTACTAAGACAGCTTAAAGATAAAAATTATAAATGCTATGTTTTATCTAATTGGTCAGCAGAAACGTTTGAAGGAATACCAATAGATTATCCTTTTATGCAGTTATTTGATGGGCTTCTTATATCTGGCGAACATAAACTTATAAAGCCTGATAGGGCTATTTATGAATTAGCGAAAAAACGCTTTAATTTAGATCCAGGAGAAACTGTATTTATTGATGATAAGTTAGAAAATATAGAGGCTGCTCAAAAAATGAATTTTAAGACGATACATTTAACAAATCCAAAAAATATTGAAATGGAAATTAAAAAATTTCTAGTTTAATACTTCAGAGGTTTTTTTAAAATATGAAAAATATGTTTGATATTTTTATTATTGGCGGAGGTATTAATGGAGCAGGAATTGCACGAGATGCAAGTGGCAGAGGTCTTAAAGTTTATTTAGCAGAAAAGGGTAAGGTAGGATCAGCCACGTCTTCTTGGTCTTCAAAATTAATACATGGTGGATTAAGATATTTAGAAAATTATGAGTTCAAACTTGTAGCTGAGTCTCTTAGAGAAAGAGAAGTAATTACACAAATTGCCCCAGCAATTACAAAGCCTCTACCATTTGTTATTCCACATACTAAAAAATTAAGATCTAAATTGTTAATTAGACTTGGATTATTTTTATATGATAATCTTGGTGGTAAAACAAAAATCCCTAAATCATCCAAAATCATTTTTGCAAAGCAATATCAAAATATTTTACAATCTAAATTTACAGAGGGTTTTCGTTATTATGATGTTCAAGTAGATGATAAAAAATTAGTAGAAATGAATATTGATGATGCAAAAAAAAAGGGTGCCATTATTGAAGAAGATACAAAAGTAATAAATGCGAACAGAATAGATAATTATTGGGAGATAACGCTCAATAATAATGAAAAAATTAAATCAAAAATATTAATTAATGCTGCAGGGCCTTGGATCAATGAAATTGTCAATAATGTTCTCAAAATTAATGCAAAAAAATCTATCAGATTAGTCAGAGGTAGTCATATCATCACTAAAAAATTATATGATGAGGAAGTTGCATTTACTTTACAAAATGAGGATAATAGAATTGTTTTCGTAATTCCTTATAAAGGTGAGTATTCTCTTATTGGTACTACTGAAGTTGATGTTGATACACCAGATAACCCCTCTATATCAAATGAAGAAAAAATTTATTTAATTAATACTATTAATAATCATTTTATTAAGCAAATTTCTCAAAAAGATATAGTCGAGACTTACTCTGGAATACGTCCTTTAATTGAAGATTTTAAAGAGGCTACAAAAGTTACGAGAGATTATATATTTGATTTAAATGAGGATAACTCTCAGGCCCCACTACTAAATATTTACGGAGGAAAGCTCACGACATATAGAAAATTGGCTGAAAATGTTCTTCTCGCTCTTAATAAATATATTCCTGTAAATAAAAAAAATTCTTGGACTGCTAAGCAAAAACTATAATTGGTATCCCTCTTAAATAACTTTTCAAATTTGGTGGGCAGAAAAGTTTTATAAGAGGAATACTTCTTATAGGAGGAAATAATATGAACCCTCTGCCCAGAGATATTTTAGTGTAAATTTGTGATATTCATTAAAAATTTTAAAAAAAAGGATGTATTGCCCCTAATATAAGGGGCAATAATTAATACGATTCTATTATTTAAATGCTTGTCCTGAACTATCAAATAATTGGCATCTGCCAGCAGGGAATCCAACTTTTACAGTTTCACCAACTTTAATTTCTGAATGTCCTTCAGTTTCAGCAACTAGAGGTTCTCCATCTTTTTCAAGGTATAGGTAAGTAACGTCACCGAGTTTTTCGACAACAAATACTTTACTCTCCCACGATCCATCTGAATCACCATTTACCACTAAGTGTTCAGGTCTAATACCTAGACTGACTGAATCACCCTCGGATGATGATGCAGACATTTTGGGAATTGATATTTTTGACATTCCCATAATATCAACTTCTGTAGCATCAGAACTTTTGCTTAAGATCTTACTTGAAATAAAGTTCATTTTTGGTGATCCAATAAATCCACCTACAAACATATTATTTGGTCTATCATAAAGTTCTAATGGGGATCCTTTTTGTGAAACGATACCGGTATCAAGAACAACAATATCATCTGCTAGAGTCATTGCTTCTGTTTGATCATGTGTAACGTAGATCATTGTTGCTTCTAGTTCATTATGAAGTTTTGCTAACTCAACTCTCATTTGAACCCTTAATGCAGCATCAAGGTTAGAGAGTGGTTCATCAAACAAGAAAACTTTTGGCTTTCTCGTTATTGCTCGCCCAATTGCAACACGTTGTCTTTGACCACCTGAAAGTTGTTTTGGTTTTCTTTGAAGATAATCTTCTATTTGAAGAATTCTTGCAGCTTCATTAACTCTTTCATTAATTTCGTCTTTAGATCTTTTTTCTAATTTTAATCCAAAAGCCATATTATCAAATACAGTCATATGAGGGTATAACGCATAAGATTGAAACACCATTGCAATATTTCTTTGCTTTGGCGGTAAATCATTAACTACTTGACCATCAATTGAAATTGTACCTGAATTGATATCTTCAAGTCCTGCAATCATTCTTAACATAGTTGATTTTCCACAACCACTAGGTCCGACTAGAACTGTGAAAGATTGACTTTTGATATCTAGAGATACGTCTTTAATAACGTGGACGTCTCCAAAATATTTATTAACAGTATTTATATTTATATCTGCCACTTCATCCTCCTTTGAGCGATCTTTCAAGTGTATGAAAACTCATCATACAAATATGAGAGTATTTAACGACAATTTTATATAAAAATCAATAGCTAAAAGGATTTTTATCCTTTTACCGCACCAGCTGTAAGTCCTTTAACAATTCTATTTTGGAAAATTAATACCACAATTAAAACAGGTATAGTAACAAGAACCGAAGCTGCCATAATATTTGGCCATGGGATTTCAAATTCACTTTCTCCTCGAAAACTAGCCATGAATACGGGAAGAGTTGTAACTTCTGGTGATATTGTTAATGTTAATGCAAATAAGAATTCATTCCATGCTCCTATAAAAGCTAATATTCCTGTTGTTACCATTGCTGGCCACATTAAAGGTAAAAAAACTTTAAATAAAATCACGTAAGAATTTGCGCCATCAACCATTGCTGCTTCTTCAATTTCAATAGGTAAATCTCTTATGAATGCAGTCAATATCCATACAGTGAATGGTAAAGAAAAAACAACATAAGACATTATAAGACCTTGATATGTATTATAAACACCAAGACTTCTTACTAATTCAAACATTCCTGATAATATTGCTACTTGAGGGAACATTGATGTGCCTAGAATTCCAAGGAGTAAAACTGTCCTCCCTTTAAATTGAATTCTTCCTAAAGCATAAGAAGCTGTCAATGCAATTAGAAGACAAAATAAAACAGTTAATGTTGAGACTAAAAATGAATTAAAAAATGTGGAACCAAATGCTGGTCTTTTAAGAACATAAATAAAGTTTTGTAAAACAGGTTCACTTGGCCAATATTCTACAATAAAAGTTCCTGTGCCTGCTTTTTTTAATGCTGATACAATTGCCCAGTAAAAAGGAAAGCATGTATAGACTAAAATGATTAATAAAAGGAATGCCAAAGATATTTTTTTCCAACTCATCAATATACTCCCTGTCTATCAAAACTTGTCTTGGTGATGATTAAGTAAAGAATTGTGGCAATTGTTAAAAATGCAAACAATAGAGTTGATGCAGCAGATCCTTGCCCAACTTCCATGAAATCAACTAACCATTGCCTTGCGTATACTGACATTGAAGCTGTTTCCCGTGAATTTGTAGTAAGCACATATAATAAATCAAAGACTCTCAAAGCATCTAATGTTCTAAATATAATTGCTATAACTAAGGTTGGTTTAATTAATGGTAGTGTAATATTCCAAAATACTTTCCACGAACTAACACCGTCAATTCTTGTTGACTCATAAATATCTGTAGGGATCATTTGCAGAGCTGCTAAAGTCAACAGTGTTATAAAAGGCGTAGTTTTCCATACGTCTACAATAATAGCAGCTGCCATAGAGCTATCTGGATAAGCTAAAAAAGCTATGGGTTCTGAAATTATGCTTAAGTCCATTAAAATTTCATTAAAAACACCAAATTGTTGATTAAACATCCATTGAAACATTTTTGCATTAACAATAGTTGGTATTGCCCAAGGTATTAATATTGCAGCTCTGACAATACCTCTTGCTGGCATATTATTATTTAAAATTAAAGCAAAGGTGACACCAATTATTGTTTCAAAAAAAACAGAAAAAAAAGAAAAGATAAATGTATTTTTTACTGAAACCCACCACCACTCATCATAAAAAAATAGAGTTTCATAATGAAACCAACCTACATAATTATAATTATATAAATCTCCTAATCTAGCATCTGTAAAACTATAATTTATTGTCGTGATAAGTGGATATATAGCAACAACAGCAAGGCAGATAAACATGGGTGTTAAAAATATCCATGCTGATCTAACTCTTTCTTTTGATAGTTTAGTTCTTTGGATTTTTGCCATATTATAAGATAACTAGATTACTGGCGCCTAAAGCGCCAGTAATAATATTAATAAGTTAGAACTTTCTAGCTAGAGCTTTTAAGTCCTTTTCCATTGCAGCCGTTGCATCTGCAGCACTTTTTGAGCCAGTTAATACAGAGTGTACCTCATTGAAGAACACGTTACTAACTTGTCCATAATACTTGTGAGATACAGTTGATGGTCTCGCAACAGCATTATTAAATGTATCAAATAGCATACCAAAGAAAGGGTTTGCTGCTTTAACATCTGGATCATCATATAACACAGGTCTTGTTGGAAGATTTGAAGTATCTATTGCTTTAGTCTTCATAACTTCAACACTTGTCATGTGTTTAATCAAATCAGCTGCAATTTCAGGATTTTTTGAATTTTTATTTACCATTAATTGCCAGCCACCTAATGCTCCAGTCATTTTACCGTCTGATCCACCACCAGGCAGTGCCATAGCTCCAACTTTATTTTTAATTGGGCTATCATCAGCTTGTGAACGACTCCATGCATATGGCCAGTTTCTCATGAACACTGCATTTCCAGTTTGCCATACACCTCTTGCATCTTCTTCTTTGTAAGTTACAACATCTTCTGGAGAAATTGTACCTACCCAAGAAGCAGCAGTTTCAAGAGCAGCAATGGCATTTGGATTGTTAATTGAAACTGTTCCATCAGCTTCAATAATATTTCCACCACCAAATGAGTTTACCCATTCGATACCATCACAAGTCAAACCTTCGTAAGCAGCACCTTGCCATACAAATCCTTGCATTTTATCATTACCTGCAGCTCTTTCTTTATCTTGAATGAACTGAGCAGTTTCTGCTAACTCGCTCCATGTTGAAGGTGGACTTTTACCATATTTTTCTAGTAAATCTGTTCTGTAGTATAATAAGCCTGCATCCGTAAAATAAGGAACAGCAACGTATTTACCACCAACAGTGTTGTTTCCAACAATACCTTCGAAGAAATCTGCTTTATGTGCATCATCAAAAATATTATTTAAATCATATGCACAATCAGCAAAAATTCCTGGCCAGATAACATCAATCATAAAAATATCAATATCACTTGATCCTGAACTGCAAATTTGTTGATACAGATTTAAAG
Organism: uncultured Alphaproteobacteria bacterium; assembly: GCA_902519435.1. Next base: position 6,837 of record CABYKC010000004.1, on the reverse strand, counting down.
TGTCAGTCGCACTTGCTGGTCTATAAACATACCCAATTTCATGACCATTTTCTTCAGCCCAATCAAGAGCAAACCTATAATGCTCTCTCATAGCTCTTTCATCATCTCCACCCATTGTTATTGTTATTTTAGCTGCAAAAATATTTGTAGAAATTAACAAAGCAATAAGAAGAGAAGATATAATTTTAAAAATAGAAGACATAACTTCCTCCCTTAAAAATCGAATAATTCGATACGTTAAATTTTCCAAAGCGTTTTGGAATATTATTCGTATTATTCAACCAAAACGTTTTGGTTGTCAATTTGAAATTTATAGAATAATGATGAAACTTATGAATATAACTGAATTGGCAAAAAAAATCGGTTTATCAATTACTACAGTTTCTAGGGCATTGGGTGACTATGATGATGTTAGTCAAAAAACGAAAGAAAAAATCAAAAAAATGGCTAAAAAATATAATTATGTCCCTAATCCATATGCTTCTAATTTAGCCTCAAGAAAGAGAAATATAGTAGGTTTTGTATTACCTGTTTATGGACTAAACTATGATGTTCTTAATCAGACGTCTTTTTTACAATTTATCTCAGGAATGCAAGAAAAGCTTAATGAAAATAGAATTCAATTTTCGATGATAATTTGTAATAGTTATAAAGAAGAACTTTTGGCTTATGATAAGTTAATCAATGAACAAAAAATAAATAATATAATAATTCATAATTTAAAAACTAAAGATCCAAGAATTAATCTTTTAAAAAAAAATAATATAAATTTTGTAGCCTGGGGAAGAACTCAAAACTTAAAAAATTACTCATGGGTTGATCTTGATAATCATTTGAGTATGAAAATGATAATGGATTATCTTATTTTAAAAAAACACAAAAAAATAGCTTTTGTGAATATAGATGAAAAATTTAATTTTGCTTTTCAGAGAAAGGAATCTTTTTTTGAAGAAATGAAAAAGTATAAATTAAAAGTAAGTAATAAAAATTATTTTACTGTTTCTCAAAATAATCCTGATTTAAGTTTTCAAAAAGTCCTAAAATTTTTAAAAGGAAATCACAGTATATCAGCTCTAATTTGCTGCACTGAATATTTAGCGGCAGGTGCATTGAGGGCTTGCAGCGAGCTTAACTTAAAAATTGGAAAAGATATTTCTATAATTACTTATGATAGTTTGGTTGTATCACAGCTTACACAGCCTCAATTAACCTCAGTATCACACCCTGTTAAAGAGCTTGGTAAAGAAGCTGTAAGAATATTATTAGAAAAAAAAATAGATAAAAACAAAAATGATTATTTTTTAGCCTTACCAAAGGTTATAGATAGAGGTTCAGTTGTAACTCCAAAAAAAACTAAATAGATGGTACTGACTTCTTAATAAAGTATGTATTATCTTTATGTTGTTTTATTATAGCAGGTATAATTTCTTTATAAGCATCAAATAAGCTAGTGTTAGCTTTTGGTAACTGATCTTTTATTAATTTACTTAGTTTTGGTAAATTATAAGAAGGGACAGAAGGGAACATATGATGTTCTACGTGATATTCCATATGCCAATACAAAAAGCTAAATATAGGATTAAATCGTACTGATCTTGTTGTGTATCTATGATCCTTTACATCTTCTGGGAGTCCTAAATGCTGTGTCATATTAAATATATTAATAATGTTACCCCAGTACCTTGGGAAAAATATTAAAAGTGCTGGAAGAGGGTTCATTAGATAGAATGATAAAGCAAAAGATGCAACCCACAATAAAACGTGAATTCTAGAAATGAGTCGGCATTTTGCAATTTCATTTTGAGGAATACAATCTCTCATAACAGGAGTCGTAAATCCTAATGCATGTTTTATGATTTCGAACTTAAATGAATGTTTAAAATATATTAACTCGTAAAATGGAACAAAACTAAATAAAAAACTTTTTAAGCTTGGGTATTGATGAAATAAAGCAGCTTCGAAATCATGAGGATCACTCACTGAGGACGTATTGCTGTGATGTCTGAAATGACTCCAAGTCCATCTTGTGGGTTCAAAGTCAGTCATAAAAGAGCCAATTTGGTAAAAAATTTCATTTAAATATTTAGACTTAAAAGCCGTTCTATGTCCGCACTCATGCCAAATTGGATTGCTAGAATAAAAAAGAACACCATAAAGCCAAAGCCATAAGACTGTCCACCAAGTCCCCCAAGTTACAACTGACATGTAACCAAAGAAAAATAAAAGAATGAAATATAGAGTTACGTGTTGTAAACCTTTTAAATCACTTTTTTTTGATAATTGTTTTAGGTCTTTTTTACTTATTTCAGCTCTAAACCACTTTTCATCAACATTATCTAGTTTTTCATTCATATTCCCAAAATAAATGTTGTTTAAAAAAAATTAAAGTTAAAAATTAACAATTTTGACACACTTAAATGTCTAACCACTTTCCAGAATCACTACTTTCGTAACATTTATCTAGGATTTGCTGTATTTCAGCTCCTCTTTCAAAATCAGGCTCATGATTTGTATTGCTTTCAATAGACTCAATAAATCTTTCAAAATTAGTAGGCGAAGGAGGGCATTTAATTTCCTCCCATTCTAATTTATCTTCCTTGCTTGAAAATTCTCGTTCAGTATCATTAGTAAACATAAACTTATTACCTTCATTAATAGGATCATCAAATTCAATTTTAACGGCACCTTTATCTCCAAATATTCTTAGCTCTAATCTATTTGAATAACCAGTTGCAAATCTAGTTGCATTAATAGTACCGATTGCACCGTTATCAAATTCTACCATAGATAAAAAAGTATCATTTGCATCTAAAATATAATCTTGAATTTTTTCTCCCTTTGAATGAAAAGTTTTTAGAAAAGAATTCAGTCTTTTAATCTTTCCAATCGGCCGAGAAGCAAAATCAAATATATGAACACCAATATCACCTAATGTACCTTTGCTGCCGTGATTTGTTGATAATCTCCAAAGCCATTTATCTTGTTCTCTCCAATTGCCCCAGTAGTTTGATGTTAGCCAAGATTGATTGTAGTTTGCATCCATATGCACGATATTACCAATTTTACCTTCTTTAACCATCTTGCAAAGTTCTTGATACCCAGATGAATTACGATAACTAAAGTTGACCATGTTAATAAGGTTTTTATCTTTTAGTGCTTCACACATTAATTGAGCATCAGCATAATTTTCAGCTAGCGGTTTCTCACAAAAAATATGTTTGTTTTTTTCTATTGCTTTAATTGATATTTCTTTATGAAAGGCATCAGGTGTTGTGTTCGAAATTGCATCTACATCTGATTGTTCTAAAAGTTCATCGACACTATTATATCTATGATCAATATTAAATTTATCACAAAACTCATTTAATCGATCATTATTTACATCACATGCTGCAACAACTTCTGATTTTTTATTATCTTTAAAAGCACCTGCATGCCATTCAGCTATTCCACCCGTACCAACAATGCCAACTTTAATCATTTTTTATAATTATGATCTACTTGATATCCTTTTACCTCTATTGGCTGAACCGGCGTTGTTCTTTCCATATTGTCTATACCCTTCGCAATTCTATCAATCCAAATCCCGGATGTTTTTTCAGGACAAACCCAATGAACAGAATTTTTTATTACCCTTTGAACATCTTTATTGTAATAAACAGGGTATGACTCGTGACCTGGTCTAAAATAAAATATATTACCGTTACCTCTTTTATAACAAAGTCCTGATCTAAAAACTTCACCACCTTCAAACCAACTTACAAATACTGTTTCATCTGGTGCTGGAACTTGAAAAGGTTCTCCATACATTTCTGTCATGTCAATTTCAAAATATTCTCCCAAACCTTCTGCAATTGGATGTCCTGGGTTGCAAACCCAAACTCTTTCCTTTTCTCCTCTTTCGGCCCATCTAATGTTAGCAGTAGTTCCCATCATTCTTTTAAAAATTTTAGAATGATGACCTGAATGAAGTACCAATAGACCCATTCCTTCTAAAACTCTTTGTTGAATTCGATCTACAATTTTATCTTCTACTAAGTTGTGGGCTTTGTGACCCCACCACATTAAAACATCAGTTTTTTCTAAAAGTTCTTCACTTAATCCGTGATCTTTTTCTTCTAAAGTTGCTGTTGAAATGTTTAAACTTTTATCATCAGATAAAAAATCTTTTATACAGCCGTGAATACCTTTTGGGTAAATTGATTTAACATGTTCATCTTCTTGCTCATGAACAAATTCATTCCAAATTACTAAGTTAACCATTAACGTATTCTGTTTCCGTGGAATCGATGTCCTAGTAATGCGAGAATGATTATTAAGCCATTAAAAAATTGCCTCCATAAACCACTCCAACCCATTGCTACTATTCCTGTTTCCATATAAGCAATAACTCCTGATCCAAAAACAGCACCTAAAATTGTACCAACTCCACCCCAAGTTGGAGTTCCCCCAACAAAAACTCCTGCAATAGCTAATAATAAAAATCCAAACCCTTGAGTTGGCCACCAAGTGAAATTGATGAGGGTTGAAAAGATCCCTGCAATACCAGCTCCTATCCCACAAAACATAAAGCAATATATTCTAGTTAAATCAACATTTACTCCCATTTGAGCTGCACTATCTGGATTATCTCCAACATGATGAACATGAGCACCAAATACATGACGGTGGTATAGGAAATAAGATATTATTACGAAAAGTGCTGCCCAAAATAATTGCATTGGAAAACCATAAAATTTTCCAACAAGTAATGGGTACATCCAGTGATCCCTAATCTCAATAATAGTTATTGATTTACTGTCACTAACAACGAAAAGGAAACCTCTTATTAAAAATAGGGCACCGAGAGAAGCAACAAGAGATGAAATTCTCCCATAAACTACCAAGCAGCCCATAAAAATACCAAGAGCAGCACCTCCAGCTATACCAACTAATAATCCTAAAAATGGATCAAAACCAAAATATTTGATTGAACCGGCAAAAATCCATGCTGCAAATCCAAATATTGAAGCAAATGAAAGATCTATTTCACCCATTGTTACAATAAACACCAAAGGAATTACTAAAAATATAATAATTGGCAGTGTAGTCATTACTGCTTGATGAAATTTTGCCGCAAAAAAAACTTCAGGAGCTGCAGCAAAGAAAATTGTCATAATTAATGCAAAATAAAAAAAACTACTAAGCGGTCTACTATTATCACTAAGATAAGAAACTAATCCTGTTTTTTTCTGCATTTAACTTTTCCCTCCGGTTACCGTATCTTTCATTACTTTGATTAATTCTTCAGGAGTTTTAACATCATTCTTATCTAGTTTGTGAACAACATGACCTCTGTCCAAAATAATAAATCTATCTGAAATATCAAAAACATGAAAAATGTTGTGACCTATAAAAAGGACTGAACGACCTTTAGCTTTTACATTATTGACAAAATCAAAAACTTTTTGCGTTTCAATTAAAGATAAAGCAGTTGTTGGTTCATCTAATACAATTAGGTCTGCATCATTATAAATTGCTCTGGCAATTGCAACTCCTTGTCTTTCCCCACCAGAGAGATTACCAACAGGTGAATTTGCATCAATTAACTTTGAAGTAAAACCAATTTCTCTTATAATTTTATTTGCTTCGTCTATTTGTTCTTTAACTTTTATAAATCCGAAGGGGTGTCTTAATTCTTTTCCCATAAATATATTCCATACAATCGATTGTTGTGGCGTTAATGCGCGATCTTGAAATACAGTTTCTATTTTTGCTTCCCTTGCTTTTTTTGTGTTCCAGTTGTTAACTTTTTGTCCTTTAATTATTATATCGCCGTTATCCGGTTTATGTACACCGACTAAAGTTTTTATAAGTGTTGATTTACCAGCTCCATTATCACCAATTAATCCAACAACCTCTCCTTTGTCTACATGAAGAGATGCATTGTCTAGAGCAGTTATTCCCCCAAACTTTTTAGTAACATTTTTTAATTCAATTATTGGTTCCATATTTTTTAAGAAATTAACTGGCCTTATTTAAGACCAGTTAAAATATTTATTTTATATTATCTAAGACCTGCGTTTGCTAGTTCCATTACTGACTCATAGTTTTCAGTAGTAACAAATCCAGCACCAGTATCTTGGTTAATTGCTCCAGTACCTAGAACTTTCATCTGACACAGTGAAAGAATTGGTAAGTAACCCTGTAAGAATGGCTGCTGATCAGAAGTTAGATGAGCATAACCATTAACAAAAGCTGACATTACTTGAGGACTTGTGTCAAATCCAATTTGTAAAAGTTCATCTGGTCCATAACCTGCCGCCATTGCAAAAGCCTCAGCATTACCTAACATTTGTCCACCTGTATGAACTAAAATCTTAGTATCTGGATTAGCTGCTAATGCTGCAGATATAACAGGAATAGCTGAGTTAGGATCTGTTGCTTGCTCTGGAGTACCGTCAAGAACAACAACATTCATACCATGTTCTTCAAAAGCTATTCTGACATTATCTTCTCTTTGTGCTCTAGAATAATCACCAATTGGAACCATAACTATTGCATCATCGCCAGGTTGAAGATCAAAAAGTCTAATTGCTTCTAACCCAAGTGCATATCCTTGTGTTGCTAAGTTTGCACCAACGTAACCACCACCGTATTTTGCTCTTACTGCAGGAACATCAACATTCTGATACATCATTAATATTCCAGCTTCACTAGCTGCTTGAGCCAATGGCATAATTGCTTCATCTCCTGGGTGACCCATCATAGCAATACCATCAACACCTGCACCTACTGCCTCACGAAGTTGTTGTATCATTCTGTCAGATTGCCACTCTGAATATAAGATTTCTGCAT
>CABYKC010000003.1 GCA_902519435.1 uncultured Alphaproteobacteria bacterium | reverse complement strand
CTTTTATTGTCAAGGTGAAGGAATAAAACAATTAATTGTTCATCATACCGGGCAATATAAAATTAATAAGGGAGAAGAATTATATCTGCGTTTTAAAAGAGATTCAGTTCATCTTTTTGAAGAGAATGGCATGTCTGTATCAAAAAAAAATAATTAATGAGTTCTAAAAAAATTGGACTTGCTATTATTGGTACGGGTATGGCTGCAAAACCCCATGCCTTGGCTTTAAATGAATTAAAGGACGATATTAATGTAGTTGGAGTTTTTTCTCGAAATAAGGAAAAAAGAGAAAATTTTTCTAAAAATTATAATTTTAATTCATTTCAAGACATTGATAATATTTATGATAATCCTGAAGTTGACATGGTGGATATCATCACCCCTCCAAATCAACGCTTAGAACTAGTAGAGCAATTTAGTAAACATGGAAAACATATCTTAATGGAAAAACCAATTGAACGAACTTTAGAAAATGCAAAAAGTATAGTCTCAATTTGTGAAAATAATAAAGTTAACCTCGGTATAGTTTTTCAACACAGATTTAGAAAATCCTCAATTAAATTAAAATCATTAATAAATGAGAATAAATTTGGTCAAATTTTTTCAGCTCAAATCAATATTCCATGGTGGCGAGAACAGTCCTATTATGATGAACCAGGTAGAGGAACATACAAGAGAGATGGTGGAGGAGTTCTTATAAGCCAAGCTATTCATACACTTGATCTTGCTATCAGTCTTTTAGGGGATGTTAAAGACGTGATGGTAATGGCGGAAACTACAAAGTTTCATAAAATGGAGTCAGAAAATTTTGTAACTGGTGGTATTAAATTTAAAAATAGTGTAATTGCATCTTTATTCGCTTCAACGAGTGTTTTTCCAGGCTCATCAGAGTCAATTGTTCTTCATTGTGAAAATGCAACAGTCAAACTTGAAGCAGGAACACTTATTATTAATTGGAGGAACGGTAAAAAAGAAGAGTTCGGAGAGGAATCTGGAACTGGCGGTAGCGCTGACCCTATGGCTTTTCCATTTGATTGGCATAAAGATCTTATACTTAATTTTGCAAAATCAATTAATACAAATAAAAAATTTGAAATTACTGGAAAAGAAGCATTGAAAGTTCATTATCTAATTGATGCAATGATAGAATCATCTAAAAAAAATAAACTAATTACAATGGAGTAAAATATTTAATCATGAGAAAAATTAAAGTTGCTGCAATGGGTGTTGAGCATAGACACATTTTTGGACAATTAAATGGTATGTTAAATTTGGGATGCGAATGTGTTGGCTGGTGGAATGAAACTGATAATAAAATTACAAAAGATTTTAATGAAAAACATCCTGATATACCTCGCTTTACAAATAAAGAGGATTTATTTAAAAATAAAGAAATTGAATTAGTATTGATAGCAGACATTCCAGTTAAAAGAGCAGCTTTAGCTATTGAGTGTATGAATGCTGGAAAAGATGTAATGTTAGATAAACCTGGTTGTACAACTTTAGAACAACTTAAAGAAATTGAAAATACTGCAAAAAAAACAGGAAAAATTTTTTCAATTGATTTTTCTGAAAGATTTGAAGTGCCGTCAGTTCAAGCTGCCTATGATTTAATTCAAGCGGGTGAAATTGGAGATGTTGTTCAAACAATTGGAATGGGACCTCACCGATTGAATATCGAAACTAGACCTGATTGGTTTTTTGATTACGATCAATATGGTGGTATTTTATGTGATATTGCTTCACATCAAATAGATCAGTTTTTATTTTTTACTGGATCTAAAAATGTAGAAATTATAAATTCTTCAACAGGTAATTTTTCAAATCCTAAACATAATAAGTTTGAAGATTTTGGTGAAATTTTAATTCATGGAGATAAGGGTAGAGGTTACATTAGGGTAGACTGGTACACTCCTGATGCTTTACCTAATTGGGGTGATGGCAGATTGACCATTTTAGGTACAAAAGGATACATTGAATTAAGAAAGTATGTCGATCTTGTTGGTAGACAGGGTACAGATCACCTTTTTTTAGTTAACAATAAAAAATATGAATATAAAAATCCTTCTAAAGAACCCCTAACATATTTTGAAAGATTAATGGGTGATGTTATAAACAGAACTAGTACTGCAATGGATCAATCACATTGTTTAAAAGTTATGGAACTGGCAATCAAAGCTCAAAAAAATGCGATTAGGCTTGGCAATATTAAGTGATGAATATGTCTAATCAGGAATTATCCGATACTTTAGAAGACGTTATTAATAATACAAAAATTTTTGATATTCATACGCATTTATTTCCATCTGCCTTTAAAAGTCATTCTCTTTCTGGTTTTATTAATTTATTAAACTATCATTATTTAATTGCAGAATTATTAACCAATGCAAATATAAGTGCAGAAAAATTTTACTCTCTTGATGACGTAAATAAAGCAAAACTTATCTGGGAAGAATTATTTCAAAATAGAACACCAATTTCTGAAGCGTGTAAAGGCGTACTAACTGTACTTCAAAAATTAGATATTAATTATAATAATAAAAATTTTGAAGAACTAAAAAATGAATATGAAAATAAATCTCTTACAGATGAAAAAATTTTAAAATTATCAAACGTTTCTTCTTTAGTAATGACAAATAACCCATTTGATATTGATGAATGGAATTTATATAAAGATAATGATTGGGATAGAAATATATTTCAATCATCATTAAGACTGGATGATTTAATTATTAACAATTCCCAAGCAACTGAGGTTGCAAAAAATCAAACTAAGATAAATCAAAAAGCAGATGATATTGTAATAAATTATTTAGATAGTTGTTTTTTAGTATCAAATCCAGTGTATGCAGCTATTTCAGCAAATTCAGATAATTTTAATGAAATCTTAAATGATCCTCTTTGGAAATTAATTTTATCATGGTTAAATAAAAAAAATATCCCATTGTCTTTAATGTTAGGTGTTAAACGAGCTGTAAATAGTAGTTTTGGTTTAGCTGGAGACGGGATTGGTGATATTAATCTCAAAGAACTAAGTAAATTATGTAATTCTTTTCCGGAAAACAAATTTCTTGTAACTTGTTTATCTTTAAATGATCAGCACGAATTAACTGTCTTAGCTCGTAAACATCCTAATTTAAAAATATTTGGTTTTTGGTGGTTTATGAACCAGCCAAGTATTATAAAAATTGTTCTAAAAATGAGGATTGATATGCTAGGTCTTTCATTTATACCTCAGCATTCCGATGCAAGAGTTACTGATCAACTTATATATAAATGGTCTCATTTCAAAAATATCTTACATGAAATTTTATATGAATATTATGAAAATCTTTCTAAGAAAAATTACGAGTTATCAAAATTTATAATAGAAAGGGATATTAATAATTTATTAAATCAAAACGCAAAAAGTTTTTTTCTTAAGTAACTGCATATTTTACTAAATTATTATAGCTAATCCGAAGTGAATCAAAAGGATCGCCATTACATTCATCTTGTTCAACAATAAACCATTTACAACCTGAGTCTGTTGCTGTTTTAACAATATTTTTGATATCTAAATTACCTAAGCCAACCTCTGCAAAAAAACTTTCTTGATCATTTATCATTATAAAATCTTTTAAATGTAATAATGGCATTCGTTGATCTAATTTTTTACACCACATTAATGGATTTTGACCACCTTTTTGTATCCAATAAATATCTGGCTCTCCTTGTATGAATCTACTATCTGTATTTTTATAAATTCTTTCTAAAATAATTTCATTTTGAACTTTTTGGAATTCAAGTGCATGATTATGGTAGCATAGCACCTTTCCTTCTGCATGAAACTTGGAGCCAGCGATATTTATGTCTTCTATGAATTTATCAATTTCTTCTAAGTTTTTCATATCTACATTTAATGGATAAGGAAGAGCGGAATATTCGCAATTAAAAATATTTAGCTTATTAATAACTTCATCAGTATTATTTATAATTTGTTCATTTGGTTCATGTGTAGCGCATATAACTAAACTCAAATCTTCACACATGCTTTTTATTGTTTTAGGATTAATTAAACCAACACCACTGATTTGAATTCTACTATATCCAATATTTTTGATTTTTTTTAGACTTTCAAATAAATCTTTTTCATTTTGGCAAAAATCTCTAACGGTATAAAGAGTTACTGCAATTTGATTAATTTTCATCTTGATTTACTTATCATCTCTTCTAATTTTTGTTCATATTTAACCTCATCTAAAGGAAGCTCTATTTTTTTTTCCTCTAATCCCGATAGAACCATCGCATTAATTAACTCAACTGAATTTAAACCATCTTTTCCATTAACTAACAGTTTTTCTTTTCCTAGGAGGAAGTTTGTAAAGTTTTGAATAAGTCTTTGATGCTCAATATGTTGATCCAAATCAGCCTTAAAATTAAATTTAATTTTTTCTTTTTTAGGCATTCCAAAAAGTGTTTTAGAGTTTTTAATAAATTCAGTAGATGAATCTATTTTTTCCCATGTAACATTATTATCCTGAATTGTAATTAAACCCTTATCTGATGCAATTTCCAATCTGTTTACACCGGGAGCTTCACCTGTTGTTGTAATAAATACACCTTTTAATCCATTTTTATATTTAAAGATTGAAGTAACTTCATCTTCAACTTCTATCTCATGAAAGTGACCTAATCCCAAATCAGTATATACACTGTCAGGCATACCAAATAACCACTGACACAAATCAAGTTGGTGAATACTCTGATTTATTAAAACGCCCCCACCTTCACTTTCCCATTTAGCTCTCCAATTAGACGTCTGATAATAATAGTTTGTTCTAAACCAATTAGTTATTGTCCATTGAAAACGGTGAATTTTACCTAACTCGTTTCCATTAATTAGTTCCTTTATCTTTACATAAACAGGATTAGTCCTTTGATTGAGCATAACAGTAAAAAATGCTTTAAAACTTTGTGAAATATTAATAAATTCTCGACACTTTTTACTGGTTATTGCTAAGGGTTTTTCAATTATAACATTAATATTATTTTCGAGAGCTTTTTTCGCTAGATCTATGTGCGATTTATGAGGTGTAGCAATGATTGCCGCATCTATAATTTTATTATCAAAAAAATTATCAGTATTTTCAAAAAAAGGAATATTTTCATATTTATTTTTATATTCTACATTTGAATCAGCAACTGCGGCTAAGATGGCATTTTCTATTTTATTCTCTTGTAATTTTTTAGCATGATTTGCTCCCATACCTCCTATGCCAATAACACCATATCTGACAGGTTTTTCCATAATTAATTTTATTATATTAAAATAAAAAAAATTTAATTAATTTATGAAAGTATTGGATCTTTTACTGGAATAATCGGCACTCCGCCTGGGGATTGTTCTGTGCCAGAAATTTCAATAGTGCTAATATTGCTTCGCCATCTAACACTTACTGCAAACATAATAGCATCAGCAATATCTCTTGGCTCGAGAAGAGTAAAACCAGACATAAATTTTTTAGCTTTATTTTTATCTGTAAATGCAGCTTTACCAAAATTTGTTTTAGTTCTTCCAGGACATATTTCAGAAACTTTAACTCTTGAACCGCTAAGTTCAATTCTTAAGCTTTGTGCGATTCTATGGATAGCACCTTTTTGACCGCCATAAACAGTACTCATTTGTGGGTATAGACCTGCAAGAGACCCCATTAAAACTACATGTCCTTTTCTTCTTTTTATCATTCCTGGAACAATAGCTTTTAAAGTATGAAGATAAGACTCGACATTTAATCTTGTAGATAATTCAATATCTTGCCTTGACGCTTTTAATATACCTTCAGCCCCTCTTCCAATGCCTGCATTACAAACTACAATATCAACTTTTACTTTAGAGAGTTTTTTATAAATTTGATCCGTATCAAAGAGATCAATTTGAATGATTTGAAATTTATGTTTTTTTTTCAATTTCTCTAATATTGATACGTCTTTATCAAGAGCATAAACTTTTACATTTTCTTTTAAAAATCTTTTAAGTGTTTCTAAGCCAATACCACTTGATGCACCAGTTATAAGCACACTTTTATATATTTTATTGATCATCTTCTGTTTAAGTATATTTTAATTATTAATATGCAATTAAATAAAAATATAAATAGAAATCTTTTAAAAGAACAATCATTTCCAAGTTATGATATTAATAATAATGAAGATTGCATACTTCATTTCGGTATTGGTAATTTTCATAGAGCTCACCAAGCACTATATATTCATGAAATATTAGAAAATAATAAAAACATTTCCATAATTGGGGTCAATTTAAGGTCTGAAGAAACAAATAATAAAATGCAGTTACAAGACTACTTGTATTCTTTGGTAAGGATATCAAATAATTACAAAAAAGTTGATATTTTAAATCCAATTAAAAAAGTTTTATTTGGTTTAAAACACAAGAATGAAATAAGAAATTTAATTGTATCTGAAAAAATTAAATTAATTACAATTACTGTTACAGAAAAGGGATATCATTTTGATAAAAATAAAAAATTAAATTTTTCGAATCAAATTATTTATGATCTAGAGGATAAAGAGTTATCAACTTTGATAGGTCATCTAAGTTTTGGAATAATAGAAAGATATAAGAAAAACAAAAAAAAATTAATCGTTTTGAGTTGCGATAATTTGTCTGAAAATGGAACAATTTTAAAAAATTTAGTTAAACAATTTATACAAAAAAAATATCCAAAGTGTTTAGATTGGTTTGATAATAATATTGAGTTCCCATTATCTATGGTTGATGGAATTGTTCCAAATAATAATAAACAATCTGAATATTTTAACTTGCCATATAATGATAATACAATTGTGGTTACTGAACCTTATAGAGATTGGTATATTCAATCAAATAATGATGAGCTAAAAAATATTTTATCAAATAATAAAATAAAATTTGTTGAAGATGTAAAATTTTATGAAAATAATAAACTTAAAATACTGAATGCTTCCCACTCAGCTGTAGCATACATTGGTCATTTGTGTGGTTATACATATGTTCATGAAGCAATAGAGGATAAAAATATTTACAATTTTATTTTAAATTTTTTAGACCAAGAAGTTTTACCCACTTTAGAAACTAAAGATGACTTTAATATTAATGAGTACAAAATGAAAATTTTAGAAAGATTTAAAAATACCTACATAGAGGATAAATTGTTAAGAATTGCTATGGATGGTTCTTTAAAAATACCTATAAGAATACTTGATACCTACAATAATAATAAAGGAGCAACTAAATATATTCAATTTATCATAGCCTCTTGGTTATTTTTCTTATTTCAAATTATTGAAGAAGATCAAAATAGACTGGATGATGGAAATAAAGAATACTTTTACAGTGTTTACAAAAATAATAAGGATAATTTTTTTGAAGAAATAATTAATAATAAAAATATTTTTAATCTTTCGGAAAGTAAAAAAGAAGAAATGTTAAGAGCAGTCAAAAAAAATCTAAATTTAATGAAAGAAAATCCTTTAAAATCATTATTAAAACAAATAATTTCATAAGATGAAAATTTTACCCAACAAAATAAATAAATTTTTTGATAGCATTTTATCAAAACTATCTGTTCCAAAAAAAGATAGAAATTTACTTATTAAATCACTTTTAGATTCTTCTCTTAGAGGCGTGGACAGTCATGGTATTAGATTATTTTCTCATTATGTAAAATGTATTGAAAACGGAAGAATAAAAGCAAAACCTAAAATGAAGCTTATAAAAAAAAATAGAGGTGTAGCTGTCTATGATGCTGATGATGGCTTAGGGCATGTAGCAGCTTTAAAGGCATCAGCAATAGTTTCATCTATGGCAAAGAAGAATGGCATTGCTTCAATTGGCATAATAAACTCCTCACACTATGGTGCTGCAGGTGTATATTCTATGGATATTGCACAAAACGACTGTGTTGGTTTTTCATTTACACACTCAGATGCTTTTGCAATACCGTATAATGGTAAGAAACCTTTTCACGGGACTAATCCTTATTCTTTTACAGCACCAATAGGTAATAAAGACTTTTTACATGCAGATTTTTCTTCAACTTCGATAGCATGGAATAAAGTTATGAGAGCCAGAGCAAATTCTACTAAATTAAACTCTGAGATTGCACTTGATAAATCTGGAAACTACACGACTAACCCTTATAACGCTGTTTCTTTGGCTCCACTTGGAGGTAAAGAATATGGGTATAAAGGTTTTGGATTATCTTCTTCTGTAGAAATAATGTGTGGACCTCTTATTGGTATGGCTCATGGATACCGTTTATTATCAATGATTGGACCAGATTTTAGTACACCAAGAAAGTTAGGACATTTCTTAATCGCCATTTCATTAAATGCTTTCACTACAAAAAAACAATATTTTAAAGGTATGAAAAACTATATGAGTGATCTAAAAAAACAAAAATCAAAAAAAAATAATAATCCAATTTTATATCCAGGTGAAAAAGAAAAAATTACTTCTAAAAAAAGATTAAAAACAGGTATTCCAATTGATAAGGAATTAAAAACTGATTTTTTGTTTTTAGCAAATAAATATAAGGTAAAAATTAATTTATAGCTTTTATTACACCTTTAAGCTGATCTAGCCCTTTCATTCTGCCTAATAATGAATATCCAGGTATTACTGAATTAAATTGGTCATGAAGTATTGTATGCCCATGATCAGGCCTCATAGGAATTTGTTTAATAGGATGATTACTTTTTTTTCTTTTATTTTCTTCTTTTAATATTGCTTTAACAATAGATACCATGTCCAGGCTTCCATTAAGGTGGTCATCTTCATAAAAATCGAGAGATTTTGGAATGTGTCTTATATTTCTTAAATGAATAAAATTTATATAAGAACCATATTTTTTAATTATATTAACTAAGTTATTTTTTTTATTAACACCAAGGGATCCTGTACAAAAAGTTAAACCTACATTTGTATCTTTTTTTATATTCACAATAAAATTAATATCTTTCTCATTAGAAACAATTCTTGGTAATCCATAAACATTATATGGAGGATCATCTGGATGAATATTGTAATGAATATTATATTTTTTTATGATTGGATAAATTTCTTCTATAAAATCTTTTAAATTATTTTGTAAATCACTATGATTTAATTCTGCAAATTGATCAATCTCATAATTTAAATCTTTAATTGTATACTTTCTATCGTTTGCAGCTAACCCTCCAAGTAAAGACATCTTAAGTTTTTTTAAATCACTAGAATTCATTTTTTGTAATATTTTTTTTGAAGTATGTATTTCTTTAGATGAATACCTTTTTTTTGATGTTTTTGATTTCAAAATAAAATTTTCAAATGCACAGACATGAAGATGATTATATTTTAGAGCAAATGCTCCATTTGGTAGTTGATGATTTAAATCTGTTCTCACCCAATCAATCAATGGCATAAAATTGTAACAAATATTTTTAATCTTATTCTTTCCTAAATTTATCAATGACTCTTTGTATTGATCTATGTAATATTTATATCTACCTGACCTCTTTTTTATGTCATTATGGACAGGAAGACTTTCAACAACACTCCAAGTTAAATTTTTATTGTTATTAATTTTGAAACTTTCAATAAATTTCTTTCTTTTCTTGATTTCAAATGCAGACCATTTTTCACCATATTTCACTTGTGCTAGTGATGATACGATTCCTTCAACGCCTATTTGTCGAATTTGATCTAATTTTGAAGGATCATTATGACCAAACCATCTAAATGAGTACAGCATGTGACAATAGTATAATCAATATAATTATAAATAAATACTTTATTTTATTTTTGTTGATTTAAGTTCTAAATCTGAATACATTAAAAAAAATTTAAGGAGGAATAATGAAAAAATTTATAATATTTTTAACTTCTTTTTTTGCTTTACTAGTATCACCTGTTTTTGCCGGTGGTCATGGTGTTACTAAAGTAGCTCTAGTCCCTGGTGGCCCGCACCCTTATTTTGCTGCGTGGGAACAAGCAGGTTTAGATGCTGTAGAAGACTTTGGTTTAGGAAAAGCAGATTACAGAGTCCCTGCAGAGTGGGATCTAAGTCAACAAAACGAGTTAATTGAAAGTTTAGTTGGTCAAGGTTACAATGCAGTACTTGTATTTCCTGGTGATGCAGTTGGTACAAATAAAATTTTAGGTGAACTAGATGATGCTGGTATACCAACAGCTGCTTTAGCAGGATGTGTTGAACAACCAACTCAAGCAAAATTTTGTTTTGGAACTGACACTGGTCACTCAGCTTATCTTGGTACAAAAGAATTAATTAAAGCTTTAGGTGGCAAAGGAAAAATTGCTCACTTTACTGGTTTCTTAGTTGATCCAAATACAACTCTAAGAATCAATGCTGTTGAACAAGCTGTTTCAGAAGCAGGTGGTGGAGTAGAAATTATTCAAGTTATTGCTGATATTGATGCTTATGAACCAGCTGATGAAAAAATTAATGCTTTCATGGCGGCTCAAGGAAGTGAAGTAGATGGTATTGTTACTACTGCTTGGGTTCCTGCTGTT
Organism: uncultured Alphaproteobacteria bacterium; assembly: GCA_902519435.1. Next base: position 44,661 of record CABYKC010000003.1, on the reverse strand, counting down.
GTAGCAGCACAAGCTTTAACTAATATGGGCGATAAAAGAATTAAAATGGTTGGTATTGATCATGACGAAGTAGTTTTAAAAGCTATTAAAGATGGTTATGTTCATGGAACTATGCTTCAAAACCCATATGGACAAGGTTACATTGGTTCATATGTAATGGACAAAGTTAGACAAGGTTGTGAGTTCAAAGCTGATGCACCTTGGAAATCAACTGCACAAACTGATCAATTTATTGATTCAGGTACTGTATTTGTTGATATTAGCGATGTTGATACATACGTTATGGCTATGAGAGGAATTTCTCTAGAAATTTTAGAAACTTTTGATAGCACATATCTAAACTGTCCAAGTTAAAATAATATGGGGGCATTAAGCCCCCTTTTTTATGAATAATAAAATTCCTAATTTTGTAAAAACTAATCAGTTTGGTTTGCTTATTTTGGTAATTGTATTTATTTGTATTTTTTCCTTTTCAACTGATGGATTTACTTCAAGATTCAATATTTATGCTCTCTCAAGAGTAGTTGCTCTAGATATAATGATTGGTTTAGCAATGATGGTAGTTATACTTACTGGAGGTTTAAATCTATCTCTAGGTGCTTTAGGTGTTTCTGCAGCAATGTTTGGAGGTTGGTGTATGGAAAGTATGGGAATTCCTATTTCTATTACAATCATTTTAGTTTTAGCTTTTGGTTCATTTCTAGGTTGGATTAATGGATTTGTAACTGTTAGAACAGGTGTTCATAGTTTCATTGTTACGCTGGCAACGATGAGTATTTATTTTGGCTTCATGACCTTGCTAACTGAAGCAGAAGCTTTTAGAAAACTACCAGAGGCTTTTACTGATTTTGGAAGTTTAAAACTTTTCAATAAATATATTTCACCATTACTAATTATCAGTGTGCTGACTTGTTTTGTACTTTATTACATTTTTAAATACACTGATATTGGCCGAAAGCTTATCGCAGCTGGAGCTAATCCTGATGCTGCTGAATTATCAGGTATTTCTGTAGATAGAATGTTTATTTATTGTCATATGCTGTCAGGATTCTTGGCAGCACTAGCTGGCATAATGTTAACAGCAAGAATTGGTGCTGCAATTCCGTCTATGGCTGGTCATCTTGGATTTGACTGGTTATTACCTGCTTTTTTAGCTCCAGTATTGGGTGGAACACTTCTTTCTGGAGGTAAGGTTACAGTTTTTGGAACAATGCTAGGAGCAATTCTTGTCACATTAATAAATAATGGATTATACTTAATTGACGTTGGTGAATTTTGGGTAAGATTTTTTCTTGGGATCATATTATTAGGAGCTGTTCTGCTAGATAGAGCCAGGGAATATTTTACTGTTAAAAATTCAATTGTTTCATGAGCGCGCTTTTAAAAAAAGATTGGTTTGGACTTGGTTTAGTTTTAATTTTTGGTTCAATATTAATTTCATTGTTTAAGCCTGCATTTATTTCTCCATTTAATTTATATGTTTTAATGCTGAGTGTTAGTTTGATGCTCGTTGTGGCAATGTCACAAATGATTATCATTGCAATTGGTCAAATGAACTTATCTGTCGGAGCAATTGGTGGCTTAGTTGCGATTTCATTTACTGGCTTAATGGAAGTTTATAGCATGTCTATTTTACCTGCTGTTCTCATTGGATTATTAATTGGTCTTGCTTGTGGTTTTATAAATGGATACATCACTGTTAAAACTGGCATATCAGCTTTTATTATTACCCTTGCTACACTTTACATTTTTAAAGGAATGAATTTAGGAATAACAGAGGCTCAACCTTTTTATGAAATTCCTGAGGCTGTTAAATTTTTTGGAAATGCAAAAATCTTTGGCCCTATACCTTACTTAGTTATTATACCAATTATTATAACTGTGCTGATGTGGATTTTAATGAATAGAACATCACTTGGAAGGTATATGCTAGCATACGGGAATAATGTACAATCATCAGAACTAATAGGAATATCTTCAACAAAAATAGTTATTTATGCTCATGTTATATCAGGCCTTTTAGCTGCTATCGGTGGAATGTTAGTGGTTTGTAGATTACAACTTGGGACACCCAATATAGGTGATTCTTGGCTATTACCTTCATTTGCTGCTCCGGTAATTGGAGGCGCTATACTTGCTGGTGGAAAAGTAGATGTTATTGCTACTGCATTTGGTGTGATATTAGTTTCTATAATTTCTCAAGCTTTAGTAATTTTTAAAATTGATCCTTTTTTTGTTCAAATATTTTTAGGATTTATGATTTTATTAGCGGTATTTATAAATAGATACAGAGAATATAGAGAAGAGAGAAGAACAAAGGTTTTTTCAGATGAGTGATTATATTTTAGAACTCAATAACATTACAAAAAATTTTCCTGGTGTTAAAGCTCTTGATAATGCAAACTTTAGACTCAAAAAAAAATCAATCCATGCACTTCTTGGTGAAAATGGAGCAGGAAAATCTACATTAATTAAAATTATTACAGGAGTATATAATCAAAATGAAGGAAAGCTATTTTTAAATAATCAAGAGAAGTCTTTTTCTTCACCTAATGAAGCAATGAATGCTGGAATTTCAGTTGTGCACCAAGAAAGAAATTTAATTAGGAGGTTTTCAGTTGGTGAAAATTTAATGTTAACCAATCTTCCTAAAAATAATTTAGGATTAATTGATTATAATACTGTTGCCAAAGAATCAAAAAAATGGCTCGATATTATGGAGTTGGATATAGATCCAAATACAATAGTATCAGATTTAACAGTTGCAAAAATGCAACTATGTGAAATAGCTAAAGCCTTATCCTTAGAATCAAAAATACTATTATTAGATGAGCCAACTTCATCATTATCTCCACAAGATACAAAAAATTTATTTGCATTACTTAAACGATTAGTTGCTGAACAAGATGTCAGTATAGTTTTTGTTAGTCACAAATTAGAGGAAGTATTTGAAATTTGTGATGAAGTTACTGTTTTGAGAGATGGTAAAAATGCTTGTGAGTCTGAACAAATTACTAATCTTAATAGACAGAAACTTGTTAAATTAATGATTGGTAGAGATGAGCAAATAATTAAATCTAAGAAAAATATTGATTTTACAGATGAAAGTTTACTAGATTTACAATCAATAAATACTGACCTTGGTCATAAAAATATTAACTTAAATTTAAAAAAAGGTGAAATACTTGGATTATATGGTTTAGTTGGTGCAGGAAGAACAGAATTAATAAAATGTGTACTTGGGTTAGATAAAATTAATTCTGGACAGATTTTACTCAACAATAAAGAAATTAAAATTAAGTCTCCAAAAGATGCACTAGAAAAATATAAAATTGGATACATAAGTGAAGACAGAAAAAAAGAGGGATTAATTCTAATGCATGATGTTTTATCCAATGCTGGAATAACAGTCTGGTCAAATTTGAAAAAAATATTATCCTTTTTAAATGACAGTATTGTTTACAATAAAGTAGATCCTTATGTGAAACAACTTGAAGTAAAAACACCTTCCTACCAACAAATTGTTTCTAATTTATCTGGAGGTAATCAGCAAAAAATTAGTGTAGCTAAATGGCTAGCTTCTGGAACTGATATATTATTTATTGATGAACCTACAGTTGGTATAGATATAAAAACAAAATCTTACCTTCATGAATTAATTATTGAACTATCTTTAAAAGGCACATCAATAATTTTAATTACCAGTGATATGCCTGAAATGATTAGCTTAGCAGATAGAATTATAACAATGAAAGATTTTAAGGTAGTTGGTGAAACTATCAATAATCATAACTATGAAGAAATGAGTTCATCAATTATGGGCAATATTCATGAATAAAAGACAGCTTGGAAAAACTGATATAAACTTAACAGCTATTGGTTTTGGTGGAGCACCCTTAGGCAATTTATTTGAAAATCTTGATGAACGAAATTGCTATGACATACTTGAAAAAAGCTATGAAAAAGGAATCAATATTTATGATACATCACCTTTATATGGTTATGGATTAAGTGAACATAGATTAGGAAATTTTTTAAAAACTGTAGATGAGGATAGTTATTTTTTATCAACCAAAGTTGGAAGATATCTTACACCAGCAAAAAAAGATAATATAGATAGAGGGAGATTTGCAGGAAGTTTAAATTTTTCTCCTAATCTCGATTACTCTTATGACGGTGTGATGAGAGCATTTGAGCAATCATTACTAAGATTAGCTGTTTCAAAAGTAGATATTTGTTTAATTCATGATGTAGATCGATTTAATTTTGGTGACGAGGTTGATCATTATTTTAAATTAGCAATGGATGGCGCCTATAAAGCTGTTCAAAAACTAAAAGAAGAAAAAGTAATTAAAGCTATTGGAGTAGGAGTAAATGACTCTGATATATGTGCAAGATTTGCAAATGCAGGCGATTTTGATTGTATGGTTCTTGCAGGCAGATATTCATTATTGGATCAAAACGCTCTTAATGATTTTTTCCCTATTGCTGAAAAAAATAATATAGGAATTATTCTTGCAGGAATTTTTAATTCAGGAATTTTAGCTAAAGGTGTAGGTGAAAATATTACTTATTTTTATGATAAAATTCCAGAAGAAGTTAAACAACGATACTTAAAAATTGCAAATATTTGTAAAAAATATGATGTGCCTGTTCCGGCAGCAGCAATACAATTTTGCTATACTAATAAACTTGTCACCTCCATGATTTTAGGCATGGATAGGCTTGATCAGGTGGAGCAAAACTTAGAATTTTTAAATTTTCCTATCCCTGAAGATTTGTGGAAAGATTTACTTAATGAAAAACTAATTGATGAAAGATGTCCAATATGAAAATAATTGATATTAAAACTCAGGATATTCGTTTTCCAACATCAAAAGATAATTTAGGAACTGATGCTGTTCATGTTGATTGTGACTACTCTGCAACTTATGTTACAATATTTACTGATCAAAAAGATTTAACTGGTATTGGATTAACCTTTACTATTGGAAAAGGTAATGATCTTTGTTGTACCGTCATAGAATATTTTAAAGAATTTATAATTGGAAAAAATGTTGAAGAAATAGAAAGGGATATTGCATCCATATGGGAAAAAATTACAAACCACAGTCAATTAAGATGGGTTGGACCACAAAAAGGTGTAACACATCTTGCAGCTGCAGCTTTTTTTAATGCAATATGGGATTTAATTTCTAAATTTCATAAAAAACCTCTTTGGAGATACATAATAGAATTAGAAACAAGAGATTTATTAGATAAACTATCTTTTTCTTATATTGACGATGTAATTACTAAAGATGAAGCAGCTAAAATAATTGATCAGAAAAAAACAAATTTACCTTCAAATTTAGACGATTTAAATTCCACTATTTTTCCAGCATATACAACAGCAGCTGGTTGGTTAGGATATTCAGATGAAAAAATGAAAAGACTAGTTGAAGAAAATTTAAGTAAGGGCTGGACTCATTTTAAAATGAAAGTTGGTCAAGATATAGAAAGGGATATCCATCGCTGTAAGTTAGTAAGAGAATTAATCGGTAATAAAAATAAATTAATGGTAGATTCCAATCAAATCTGGAGTGTAAATGAGACTATAGAAAATATTGGAAAACTAAAACAGTTCGATATTTTATTCTATGAAGAACCAACCAACCCTGATGATGTATTAGGTTTTAAAAAAATTAAAGATGCACACCCTGACGTTAATCTTGCAACTGGAGAAATGATACAAAATAAAGTTATGTTTAAACAATTTATAGAACACAAATCTTTAGATTACTGTCAAATTGATAGTTGTAGAATAGCAAGTATAAATGAAATTTTACCAGTTCTTTTAATAGCTAGTAAGTTTAATACTCCCGTTATTCCTCATGCAGGTGGTGTTGGTTTATGTGAATATGTTCAGCATTTAAATCTAATCAACAAGTTTATAATTTCAAATCATGATTTATTATTAAGTGAATATGCAGAAAGCTGTTCTGAACATTTTGAAAATCCAGCAATAATTAAAGATGGTGGATATGAAACGCCTACAAATCCAGGGTATTCTGTAAAAATTAAAGATAGTTCTCTTAATGAATTTGATTATAATAATGGTACTTATTGGAAATAAATGTACGTAGATAGTCATCAACATTTTTGGAAACTTTCAAGAGGAGATTACTCATGGATGACTCCAGATATGAAAGTCTTATATAAAGATTTTTTTCCAGAAGATCTTGAGCCACTTATAAAAAAAAAAAATATTACTAAAACAGTAATTGTCCAAGCTGCTGACACTGTTGCTGAAACAGAATTTACATTAAGTTTAGCATCTAAATACGAATTTATTGCAGGTGTGGTGGGTTGGGTTGATTTAGATAGTAACAATGCTAAAGACGACATTGATAAACTGTGTGAGAATAAATTTTTAAAAGGTTTTAGACCTATGATTCATGATATTCAAGATGATGCTTGGATGTTAAATGATCACCTAAAAGAAAATATAAATTATTTAAATACAAAAAATTTAACTTTTGATGCTTTAGTTCGACCAAATCATCTTCAACATCTTATACAATTTGTTAAAAAATATGATTTCCTTCCTATAGTTATTGATCATATTGCTAAGCCCGTGATTACTAAGTCTGAAATTGACCAATGGAAAAAAGATATGACTGAACTATCAAATGCAAGTAATGTTTATTGTAAATTCTCTGGAATTCTCACTGAAGTTGGTCCAGATTATACAAAAGAACAGCTTGATCCTTATATTGATTTTACTCTTAATACTTTTGGATCTGATAAATTAATGTGGGGAAGTGATTGGCCTGTTTTAACAATGGCAGATAACTATTCAAATTGGTTTGATTTAGCAATGAGTTATTGCAATTCTTTTTCTGAAGACGAAAAAAATAAAATATTTTCTCAAAATGCAACTCAATTTTATAGTCTTTAAAAGATTATATAAATTTAAATTTAATTAAGTGATGAAGCAAAACTATTTTGAGCCAACTTGGTCATCAATAAAACAACATCAAACACCAAATTGGTTTAAAAAAGCAAAGTTTGGTATTTATGCACATTGGGGAATCTATTCTGTTCCAGCTACTGGACCCAATGTAACGTGGTATCCTTATTGGATGTACAGGCCACCTAGTCCTCAGTTTGATTATCATTGTAAACATTATGGACATCCATCTAAATTTGGATACAAAGATTTTATACCAATGTTTACTGCTGAAAAATTTAATGCAGAAGAGTGGGCAGATTTATATTATCGATCTGGAGCAAAATTTGCTGGACCAGTAGCAGAACATCATGATGGTTTTCCAATGTGGAATTGTTCTGATACCGAATGGTGTGCATCTAAGATGGGGCCAAAAAGAGATATTGTTGGAGAACTTGCAAAAGCAATTAGAAATAAAGGAATGAAATATATGGTAGCAATGCATCATGCTGAAAACTGGTTTTTTTTCCCACACTGGAATAATGATTTTGATACATCAAAAAAGGAATATGAAAGTTTATATGGTGAACCCCACAATTTAGATTTAATAGGAAATCAGGCTGTATATCCGGATCATTGGGGTAGAAAAAATGAACATCAAGACAAGCCTAGTAAAGCTTTTCATGATAGATGGTTAAATAGATTAAAAGAAGTAGTAGATAATTATAAACCAGACTATGTATGGTTTGATTTTGGAATTAGATTTATTCATGAAAAGTATAAAAAAGATTTTCTTTCATATTATTATAACAAAGAAACAGAGTGGGGTAATGAAGTAGTTGTATCTTATAAATGGCATGATCTTCCCCCCGGTGCTGGATTACTAGATCTTGAACTAGGAAGAGAGTCAGAATTAACCCACTATGATTGGATTACTGATACCACAGTCCACGATGGAAGTGCTTGGGCTTATATGAAGAATTCAAAATATAAAACTACGACAGATTTAGTTCACTACTTAATAGATAATGTTAGTAAAAATGGATACATGCTCTTAAATATTGGACCAAAACCTGATGGAACAATTCCAGAAGAAGATAAAAATCTTTTAGAAGGTATTGGAAATTGGCTTGATGTAAATGGAGAAGCAATATTTGAAACAGAAACATGGGATCAATATGGAGAAGGCCCAACTAAAATGAATGAAGCAGGACCTTTTTCAGATAATCGAGCAAAACTAATTTATACTGCTAAAGATTTTCGTTTCACCACAAAAGATAATTTTTTGTATGCAACTGTATTAGGATGGCCTAGCAAAGATTTTACGATAGAAAGTATATATAAACTTTTTGATAATGAAATTGAAAGGGTAGAATTATTAGGAAGTACTGATAAAGTAGAATGGAAACATACCAGAGATGGACTCCATATAACAAGACCAGATAATAAACCATGCGAGCATGCATACAGTTTTAAAATAACAAGAAAGGAATATTTATAGATGATTAGATTAGGTATGACTCTTGGAATTAAAGAGGAAAAAATAGAAGAATATAAAAAACTTCATGCAAATGTTTGGCCTGAAGTCTTAGAAAATTTAACAGAACTTAATTTTAAGAATTATTCGATATATTTGCATAAAAATACTCTTTTTGGATATGTTGAATATCACGGAGATAATCTTGATAGAGATAACAAGCTAATGGCTTCAAACCCTAAAGTTCAAGAGTGGTGGAGTGTTTGTGGACCGTGTCAAATTCCAGACCCAAATAGAAAAAAAGGAGAATGGTGGTCTAGTATGGAAGAAGTTTTTCATCACGACTAAAGTTAATTATGAAAATAAAAATTTGTTCAGTTGGTGAATGTATGATTGAAATTGCCAATACTAAGAATAATATTTTTCAACAATCATTTGCAGGTGATACGCTAAATTTTTGTAACTATATTGATAAAAAATATTTTGATGTCTCTTTTCTTACAGCCATTGGTAAAACTAGTGTAAACAGATCAGTTTTGGAATTTATAAATTCTAAAAAAATTTCAACAAAATTAATCAAGCAAGTTAATAGTCATGAAATTGGTTTATATTTAATTAAGAATAGAAATAACGGAGAAAAACAATTTTTTTATTGGAGAGATAATAGTGCAGCAAAAAATTACTTTAATAAGATAGATTTTGTTTCATTATTTAAAAATTTGAAGAATTTTGATTATATCTATTTTTCTGGAATTACACTTTCAATTATTGACCCATCTAAAATAAGTAATTTTGTTAATTTGTTAAAATTATTAAAAAATAAAAAAGTAAAAATTATCTTTGATTTTAATATTAGAATTAATCGATGGACTAAAAAAAATTTAAACAATTTTTTGCATTCTATTTTAAATTTCGTTGATATTTGTTTTGTGTCAGGTGAAGATCTAAAATTTTGGAAAAATGACAGTAATTTAGGAAATTTTGAAAAATTAATAAATAAATACAAAATAGATCATGGTATATTTAGAAAAAATGCTAAATTAACTTACGCAATTCAAAATAAAAAAAAATATACAATAAGAAATAAATTTATTAGAAAAGTAGTTGATACTTCAGGAGCAGGAGATGGATTTAATGCTGCCTACGTATCAAATTTTATTATGCATAATGATCCAGCTTTAGCTCTAAAAGAAGCCAGTCTTCTGGGCTCGAAAATAATCATGCAAAAAGGAGCAATAGTTGATGTTAAATAGCGAATTACAATTAAATCTAAATGAACAAAAAATTTTACCAATTCTTAATACTACAACTTTAAGCAATGATATTTATCGCTTAAGCAAATATTTAGAGAAGAATAGAGCTATTCGATATATTGAAATAACACTGAGAGAAAATCAATCTTTTGATATAGCGCTAGAGTTGAAAAAACATTTTACCAAACATAAATTTGGGTTGGGCTCAGTTTTAACAAAAGAAGATTTTATTAAGGGTCAAGATCATAATTTTCACTTTTTTGTTTCTCCTGGAATTGTTGATGAAATTTTAGAAATTAATAATTTATCATATATTCCTGGAGCTGAAACAGTTAGTGAGTTTATATATCTTAATAAAAAAGGTTATAAAATAATTAAATTTTTTCCAGCAAATTTAAATGGAGAGCAAAAAAAATTAAAATCAATTGAAAACATACTAAAGGATATAAAATTTATTCCAACAGGTGGGGTCAATAAAGATAATATTAATAAATATCTAGATTTAAAAAATGTTTTATGTGTTGGAGCTTCAAATTTTGAAAAGTTTTAATTTACTTTTGTCATAGTACAAAGCATTTCAAAGGCAATTGTTGCTCCTACTAATGAAGTCATATTATTTACATCAAATGGTGGTGATACCTCTACAACATCACCTCCTACAAAATTTATTTTGTTTAGTGCTCTAATAATAGTTTGTGCCTCTCTTACATTAAACCCTCCAACTTCTGGAGTTCCAGTACCTGGTGCAAAAGTTGGGTCTATTCCATCAATATCAAATGTAAAATAAGTATCTGTATTAGCCAGAACTGCATAAATTTTTTCAATACATTTATTAAATCCCATTTCATAATAATCATCTATAGTTATAATAGTTACACCTTGTTCTCTAGCCCAACTCAAATCTTCAGGATCATATAAAGCCCCACGAAGACCAAGGATTACATATTTTTTTGGATCTATTAGATTTTCTTCTATAGCTCGCCTAAATGGCGTGCCATGAGTATATTTAAAACCTCCAAAATAAGTGTCCCAAGTATCAGAATGAGAATCAAACTGAAATAAACCTATTTGTTTTTCTTTTGCAATACTTCTAAGAATTGGTAGGCTAATTAAATGATCACCTCCAATTGATAATGGTATGGTTTTGGAATTATAAATATTTGAGTAAAATTTTTCTATTTTATCTAAACTATCATTTAAGTCCGCTGGATTTACAGGGCAATCACCAATATCTGCAATATTAAATTTATCATAAGGACTCTTAAGTGAGACAGGGTGATAAAGCCTTACAAGTGATGATGCATTTCTGATTTCTCTAGGACCATGTCTTGCCCCAGGTCTATTGGTAGTTCCTCCATCCCATGGTACACCTGCAATACAGTAGTCTAATTTATTTAAATCTTTAACTATAGGTAACCGAAAAAAAGTAGCGACATCAGCAAAGCGAGGAGTTTGCATACTAGATAAAGGTTTAATTTGAGTCATAAAAGTATCTTATGGTATATACAGTTGTATTATACAAGTGAAATTAGTATGGATTATAGCAAATTTCCTAAACCGCAAAATGATGGAAAAGCTGATCATCTTTTAAATAAGTTTTTGCCAGATATTTCTCTTAAAAATCAACAGGGAAATCTATTAAAACTAAAAAGATCTGATACTTTTCGTTTAATTTTATATTTTTATCCTATGACAGGTAATCCAAATGAAAGTTTACCTAAAAATTGGAATATAACACCAGGAGCTATTGGCTGTACTGCAGAGACCTGTGGTTTTAGAGATAACTATGAAGAGTTAATTAAACTTAATGCACTACCAATTGGTGTATCCACTCAAACAATAGATTATATTAAGGAAATGACAGATAGATTAATAATACCATATGATGTTTTAAGTGATTCAGAAAATATTTTGCTGAATGCATTAAAAATGCCCTATTTTGTCATTGAAAACAAAAATTATTTTAAAAGATTAACTCTTATTGTGGAAAAAAACATTGTTAAAAAAGTATTCTACCCTATTTTTCCTCCTAACAAACATATAAATGAAGTTTTACAATGGCTAAGAACAAACTAATTATTTTTTTATCTTTAGTATTTTTACTTTTTTCAAATATATCAATTGCTAATCCAAATATTGATCAATGGTTAGAGTCAGAGAAATCATATAAAGATCTTATCAATGAAGGATTTGAGGTAAAGAGCTATGCTATAAGTGATATAAAAGTTGGAGATGATCTAACGATAATTCTATTCGTTACTGTTCTCCAAAAGGATCAAAAATTGTATGAATGTCAAGAATATCAAACCATAGATAAAAATGTTGAAACATTGGATATGAATTTAATTTGTAAAGAATTAGTTCAACCATATGAAAGAGGTATAGGAACTTAATATTTATAAATATTTAAAAAAAACCATTGTATTGCAATTAAAGTAAGTCCATTCAAAATCTCTTTGTTTTCCATCTTTGTTTTTACTTCATCAAAACTATAACTTTTAACTAATATATCCTCATTTTCATTCTCTAAACCTCTTATAATTTCTTTATCTGGTGCAATTACCTCACCTAAAAAAAGATTATAGAAAGACTCCGACGATCCTGGCGCGGGAAAGTAACCTTGTATTGATATTAGATTATTTACCTCACAACCTGTTTCTTCTAAGCATTCTCTCTTAGCGGTATCTTCTGGAGTTTCACCAGGGTCAATTATTCCAGCAACTATTTCATCTAGATAATTTTGATTATCTTTAGAAATTGTCCCTGGTCTGAACTGTTGAATTAAAACAATTTTTTTATTTACAGGGTCATATGGTAAGACTGCAGATACTTGTGCACCACCAAATAACTCCCTTTTTATTTCATTACTCCAATCTCCATTATACTTTTTGTATTTAAGAGTAACTTCATTCATTTTAAAGAAACCGTTGTGAATATTTTTTTTGTCTAAAATTTTAAATTTTGGGCTCATAAAAATTGATATATTTTATATTACATATATATTTATAAATATGGAAAAAGCATTATTTGGTGCAGGTTGTTTCTGGGGTGTGGAAGAAACATTTTGTAAAACTCCAGGTGTAAAAAATACCTTAGTTGGTTATTCTGGAGGCGATACTATTAACCCTTCTTATGAAAGTGTTTGCCAAGGAAATACAAATCATACTGAGGTTGTTTTAGTTGAATTTGATAATTCTAAAATATCTTATGAAGATCTTTTGATGGTTTTCTGGAAGTGTCATGATCCTACCACTTTAAATAGACAAGGTCCTGATATTGGAACACAATACAGGTCAGCGATATATTATTATAACGAAGATCAAAAAAATAAATCTATTCAATCTAAAAACGAATATGCTAAAAGTGCAGGATTAAATATTGTTACTGAAATATCCGAAGCTAAGGAATTCTATAAAGCTGAAGAATATCATCAAAAATATATCCAAAAAACAGGTTTACACTGCGCTATATAGATTAATTCTTTAGGGAACTTATGTCTGTCGATTTTTATTATGCATTTTTAACAGGCTGGGTAATACTTTTATTATTTTGGAGTACTATTGTTTTTTTTATATATTCGAGAAAACCTCCTAAATCCAAATTAACTAAAAGTTTTGTAATCAAATCCTATCTGTTTTTTTTGGCACTATTGTTTATAATTTTATTTTTTCGATAAACCGATTCGTTTTTCTTATAAATTATGTATCAACATATAGTAGGTCAAAAAGATTTAGATACTAACATATTGATAATTAACAACTTTTTTATATTTAATGTTGAATACTGGTTTTTTCATAAATATATACTACCTCGAAATTAATAAAATTATTATGTCTATATTAAAAAATTATTTTAAACAAAACAGTGTGATGCACAGTTTTTCAAGTTGCCAATGGCCAATTGGAGATCCACAAGAAAAAGATTTTCATTTTTGTGAAGCTGATACCGTTGCTGGAAAGCCTTATTGTAAGAGTCACTGTGATGTTGCGTATATTGACGAAAAAGAGCTTAAAAAAGAAAAAGAAGCTCAAAAAAATCGTCGCATTGCTGCTTAAGTCAATCTCTACAAATTATTTTCTCATCAAATGTTAATAATTTAGAGTTATTGACATAAGAGACGTTTTTCTTAAAATAAAAAAAAATGTTATTCAGTGTACTGAAAAAACTTAACTTTGATGGAACATTAGAAATCATAGATTCTAATGATAAGACTCATATATTTGGAAATTCAAACCCTCACGTTTGTATAAGACTAAAAAACAAATCTATTGAAAGAAAACTATTCTTAAACCCTAATCTCCATATAGGTGAAGCATATATGAATGAAGAGTTAGTTGTAGAAAAAGGCACTATAGAAGACTTTCTTAATTTAATAACTAATTGTTACGATGACTTTATTTCTAACAATAAGTTTTATAAATTTTATGAATATTTATCTTCTATATTTATGCCATTTCAGCAGATTAATCAGCTTGTAAATTCAAAAAAAAATGTAGCACACCACTACGATATAAATGAGGATTTATATAAATTATTTCTTGATCAGGATATGCAATATTCTTGCGCATATTTTCACAATCCCAATATGAGTTTGGATCAAGCGCAAAAAGATAAAAAACAACATATAATTAAAAAACTTCAAATTACAGAAAATATGGATGTTCTTGATATTGGGTGTGGTTGGGGAGGAATGGCAATTGAAATAGCTAAATCTACTGGAGCTAAAGTTAAAGGAATTACACTTTCAGAAAATCAATTTAAAACTGCATCTGAGCGAGCACAAAAAGAAGGTTTGGCCGATAAAGTTTCTTTTGCACTACAAGATTATAGAAATGAGACCGAAAAATATGATCGCATAGTATCAGTTGGTATGTTTGAGCATGTTGGTGTTAAATATTTTAAAACTTATTTAAGTAAAGCTAATGATATTATGAAAGAAAACGGTGTTTTTCTTTTGCATACAATTGGTCAACGGGGTAAACCAACTGCTACAAGTCCTTGGATAAGAAAATACATTTTTCCTGGTGGTTATATTCCATCATTGTCTGAAGTAATGAATGCAACACAAAAACTTAATATAAATGTCACTGATGTTGAAGTATTAAGACTACATTACGCTCACACACTTTCCAAATGGTATCAAAATGTTATTGAAAATAAAGATAAAATTATAAATATGTTTGATCGGCGTTTTTTTAGAATGTGGGAGTTTTATCTATTGGCAAGTAAGTATTCCTTTGTAAATATGGGTAATGTGGTTTTCCAAATACAAATTTCAAAAAATATTAACAATTTGCCTCTCACAAGGAATTATATCTACAACTAAACAGTTTATATTTATTGAATTTCCAAGACAGGTAATATAATCTTTCGTTTATGGCGCTATCCCTAAATAATTATATAATTAGAGCATCAATTTTCTTAGTCGCTGTCTTTATTATTGTTGTTTTATTATACCCAGTATTACAAAATGCTTTTTTATCAAATATTTTTATTAACATTATAATTTTATTAGCCCTGTTAACTGGAATTGTATTTAATTTTTTTCATCTCGTTAACTTAAATTACAAATATATATCTTTCTCTAACTTTAATATTACAAATTCTATAGAAGCATTCTCTACTTTAAGAGGGCAAGACAAAAATATTTCTCTTGAATTAAAAAATCTTGACGGAAAATTTGTTTTTAAAAGCTCATCAATAAATAGATTGATAGAGAATTCTGATATGACTTTGATAAGCATAAGAGAAACTTCTCGTTACCTGGTAGGCTTGCTAGTCTTTTTAGGACTCCTTGGAACTTTCTGGGGACTTCTAAAAACCATTGGATCTGTTGGCAATGTTATCAGTGGCCTAGGTATAGATGATACAAATGTTGCGGGTTTTTTTAATTCTCTTAAAGATGGATTAAATGCTCCACTTGAAGGAATGAGTATTGCATTTAGCAGTTCTTTATTAGGTTTAGCTGGATCTTTAATATTAGGATTACTTGATTTAAATCTTGGACAAGCTCAAAATAAATTTAGTCAATACTTTGAAAAAATCCTTAATAATAATTCTTCTCCAGATTTTTCTAAAGTAGAAGATAAGCCTACAGGTGAAGCAATTCAAAAAATCTATGACAACTTAGAAAACCTCGTAAATGCTTTTAAAAAATCATCTGACAATCAAACTAAAATTTCAAACAATTTAGAGAAGTTTAATGAAATACTTAACAAAATCAATTCCAACTCTTCGAATCTTGATAAGCAATTATCAAATTTCTTATCTTCACAATTAAATACACAATCTACACTAATGAACTTGACAGAAGCTTTAAGTAAAAATGGAATATTAGAAGCAAAAAAAGTTAAAGAATATTTTCAGAAAATTGAAAAAGAATTAAAGAAAATTAAAAAATAATAATGTCTACTAGGTCTTTAAGAAATAGACTTGCTGATACAACAAATATTTGGCCCGGTTTTGTCGATGTTCTAGCTACTCTTTTAATAGTAATCATATTTGTGCTAATGGTTTTTACTGTTTCGCAAATATATCTGAGTGATGCTATATCTGGCCGAGATAAGGCGCTTCAAGATTTAAGAACACAAATAAATGAATTATCTAAAATACTTGTTATTGAAACTAAAGATAAAGAAGAAGCTCTTTCAACTCTTTCTGAAACTGAGAAAAAACTTAAAGATACTGAATTAAACTTACAAAGTGAGCAATTATTAAGTGAGCAATTACAAACTGATGTTGCAAAAAAACGATCAGAAATTTTTGTTCAGGAACAAAATATAATAGCTTTATCCGAGCAAATTAGTAGTCTTTTAAAAGAACTGAGAATAGTTGCAAATGCATTAGAAACTTATGAAGGACAAGAAATTACTTTACTTGAAACCGAGGGACTTGGAGAACGAATTAATAAAGCACTTGCAACAAGAATTGATCAACTAAAAATACTTAATCAAGAATTAGATAATGCTAATTTTAAACTAATTGAAAGCGAAAAATCTCTCAAATCTACAATTGCTGAATTAAATGAGAAGAATAAAAATTTAGTGGCAATTAACGATAGTCTTGGTTTAGAGGAAGGCGGAATTGAAGAGCAATTGCTTGCAATTAAAAATAAAAATGAACAACTCTTAAATTTAAATGATGAATTGGAGAAAACCAACATCGAACTATCATTAAGAGATGAAGAATTACAAAATCAAAATGAAAAACTTCTAAGTTTAAATGATGAATTAGAAAAGACGAATGTTGAACTTTCATTAAGAGATGAAGAATTACAAAGTCAAATATCCCAATATCAAGAACTAATGAACGATCTTTTAGAAATTAATGATAGTCTTGGTTTAAAAGATGCATCACTTAATGAACAACTTGATGCAATTAGGTTTAAAAATGAAGAATTAGCAAGATTAAATAAAGATTTAATTCAGAAAGATAGCACGATTTTCAATTTGCGAGGAAAAATATCTGAACTGAATAATGTACTTTCTCTGTCTGAAGATAAACAAAAGCAACAACTAGAAAAACTTGAGCTATTTCAAAATCAAATTGCATTATTAGAGCAAGAAAATCAAACACAAAAAGAAACATCGCTTGAAGAAATTAAAAATATGGAAATACAATCTTCAAAAACATTAGAACAAGTAGAAATTCTATCTAATCAAATTGACACTCTGCAAAAAGAAATTGCTTTGCTTAATAGTGCTCTAGAAGCTAGTGAAAGTCAGGCTTTGATTAAAGATTTAGAAATAGAGGTGCTAGGTGAAAAGTTAAATAAAGCCCTTACATCAAAAGTATTTGAACTTCAAAAATATAGATCTGAGTTTTTTGGAAAACTACAATCTATTTTAGGTGATAGAAAAGATATTAAAATTGTAGGAGATAGATTTATTTTTGAATCAGAGCTATTATTTGATTCTGCTTCAGCAGATTTACAACTATCTGGTAAAGAAAAGTTAAGTGAAATCGGCCTTACTTTAAAAGAGACTACTAATGATATTCCTTCAGATATTGACTGGATTATCATGGTAGAAGGACACACGGATAAAAACCCAATACAGACAATAAGATATCCATCTAACTGGGAATTATCTTCAGCTAGAGCTAATACAGTTTTAAAACTTCTTCTTGATCTTGGTTTTCCTCCAAATAGATTAGCATCGGCAGGATATGGAGAGTTTTATCCTATCAGTAATGGAGAAACTGAGAGTGATCTTCAACAGAATAGAAGGATTGAATTAAAACTCACTTCACGCTAATTTGCCTTAAATTTAACATAAACTGATCATAAAAATTCAATATGAGATTTTTAATTATATTTGTCTTAAGTTTCTTTAGCACATATTCTGTATTTGCTGCATGCAGCGATCAACCAGCAAATGAGGTTGATTGGACTAATTGTAATTTTGTAGAAAACCTTGATCTTTCTGGTACTGGTTTGGCAAATTCTCAAATGTCAGGAGTTAATTTATCTTTATCTAATTTTGAAAAATCTCAACTTAATAATTCAAATTTATCTATTGGTAATTTTATCTTCTCAAATTTCAGTAATTCTAATTTATATGCTTCAAATTTACAGGGAGCTAATTGTAATAATGCTAACTTTGATAATGCAAACCTTGCAAAAGTAAACTTTGAGGGATCTAATCTCTTTGGAGCGACTTTTAAAGGTGCAAATCTGTATGAGGCAAATCTTCTTGGTGCTAATATTTCTGGCGCAATGTTTGATGAAGCAAATTTATCAAATGCTATATGGATAGATGGTAAAAAATGTGCTCTTGGTTCTATAGGCAGTTGCCAATAATTTTTTTAATTCTTTTTATTTACAGTTGCAAAATGTCAACCGTATCTGAAATACAAAAAAATGATGATAATAAAGTTAATTTTAAGATCTCAGGAAGTAAAGAAACTGGTATTCAGATAAATAACTAAAATATTAATTTACTTTTATTAAATTTAATGATTTGACCTTTTAATAATGAGTCAAAATTCTTATTTATATGCTTTTTGTGTAGTTTTTCTTGCTGGAATTTTTTGGAGTTTTGGAGCGTTGACCGTTAGGTATATGGTTGATGGCCATCAATATGTTTTTCAATATTTATTTTATAGAGGTTTAACAATTTCAATTATTCTTCTTATATATTTATTTTTTCGTGAAGGTTTTGCTTTTTATAAAAATTTTCTCAAAATAGGAATTCCATCTATACTTGGAGGTTTATTTCTTGCAACAGCTTTTACTGGGTTCATTTTTTCTATTACTATGACTACGGCTGCCGTAACATTATTTATGTTAGCAGCCATGCCTTTTATTGCAGCCATTGTTGGTTATTTTGTTCTTGGCGAAATACTAAAAAGATCAACATTAATTGCAATGGTTGTAGCATTTATAGGTGTTTGCGTAATGATTATAAATGACAGTATTTCTGGAACTGCTTTAGGTGCAATAATAGGATTTATTTCTGCAACTGGTTTTGCATTATACACGGTAACAATAAGATGGAAACCTGAAACACCAAAATTCACAACAGTTGTTTTAGCGGGAATATTTTGTACAATATTTGCGTTCTTTATTTTAGGCTTCTCTTTTGAACCTTTTATTCTGATGCCTAAAATAAATAGTTATTTGAGTATACTTCATGGCATAATTGTTGCAGCTGGCTTAATACTTTACAGTCTTGGAGCAAAATACTTACCCTCAGCTGAGCTAGCACTTTTATCGTTAATGGAAGTTGTTGGAGGAGTTCTGTGGGTTTGGCTTCCTATTTTTGGAATTAATGAAGTACCAAGTACAACTGTAATAATTGGAGGTTTTATAATAACTTTAGCCGTGGTTTATTATGGTTTTGCTGCTAGGCAGATTGATATCAATATTAAAACTTAAATATTTGCTGTAACTTTATTAATATTTTTCCTTGGCAAATTATTTTTAGACCAAACTATATCCAGAGCCTTAATCATTTTTTCGATATGCTCTTTTCTATGTTTTGGGGTAACAGTTATTCTAAGTCTTTCTAAACCTTTTGGTACAGTAGGGTAAAAAATTGGTTGTGCATAAATGCCATGATCATCAATTAAATCTTTAGACACTTTTTTGCATAAAAAAGGGTCATTAATTAATACTGCCACAATATGAGAATTCGTATCCAAATAAGGAATTGCTAAGGAATCTAAATTTTCTCTTATTAAAGCTGCATTTTCTTTTATTCTTATTCTTAGTTGTTCAGCCAGAGAAACAATATCTATTGCTTTAGCTGCTCCTGCAGCAATTGATGGGCAGATTGAAGTTGTAAAAATAAAACCTGGAGCAAAACTTCTAATGTAATCAATTATTTCTGAACTAGCTGCAATATAACCTCCCATTTGACCATATGCTTTTGCTAAAGTTCCATTAATAATATCTATTTTATCTTCAACGCCCATTTCTACTGCAATACCTTTACCTTGTTCACCGTAAAGTCCAACTGAATGAACTTCATCTAGATATGTCATACAGTTATATTTTTTTGCTAACTCTACAATTTTAACTATAGGCGATCTTATACCTTCCATAGAGTATAAACTTTCAAAAACGATTAACTTAGGATTATCTACATTTGACTCTTTTAGTAACTGTTCTAAATGATCAATGTCATTGTGTTTAAATATATGACACTTAGCTCCACTATTCTTAATACCTTGTATTAAAGATGCGTGATTTAATTCATCAGAAAATATCTCAATATCTTTAATTTTTTTTCCTAAAGTCCATAAAGTAGATTGGTTTGCTGTATAAGCAGAAGCAAAAACTAATGCCGCCTCTTTATTATGAACATTTGCCAGTTTTTTTTCAAGTTCAGTATGATAGGTTGATGTACCAGAAATATTTCTTGTTCCACCTGAGCCAGATCCATATTCAAGTAGTGTTTTTACAATTTCATTTACGACTTCTGGGTGCTGACTCATGTTCAGATAGTCATTAGAACACCAAACCTCAACTTCTCTTTCTTTGTTTTCAAAACTTTCATCTGCATTTGGAAAACTTTTTATAGGCCTATCTATGTTTCTAAAGTCCCTATAAAGACCCTGATCTTTGAGATTTTTCAATTCAGATTTAAAGAAATTTTTGTATTCCATATTTATTAGATATCTTACCCAATCTTTAATTGTAAGTTTTTAATTGAATGAATTGTCACACCTTATTTCTACTAAAAGACATTCTCCTCCAGACACCATATTTATCTTTAATTATAAATCGATGATACAACGCCGCTGCAATATGAAGTAAAAAAAGAGCTGTTAACATAAGTGCTGAGTAGTAGTGTATAGTTAGGGCTTGAGGGTATAAAAAAAAATTCTCTTCGATTAAAGGTGGTATTTTAATTAATCCCAAGAGATGAACATCTTCTCCTCCAAGCCATGTCATAAAGGTACCTTGAATTGGAATAAGAATAACTAAACCATAAAGTACAAAATGGACTAAATTTGAAACCAATTTATGAAATATAGGAATATTTTCATATTTAGGATGAGTATTAAATATGTATTTCCACATTAATCTGAGCACAACTAGACTAAAGACTAATGTGCCAAAAAATTTATGAGTAATAATAAAACCCATTTTAATAGGAGAAAATTCCATATTATGAAGGCTAATCCCTGTTGCAACTTGCCAAAAAAGAAGAAGTGCCAATGACCAATGAAAAAGTTTTGCAACTAAGCCCCATGAAGATTTTGTACCTTTAAATTCAACCATTACTAATTTTATTATATAGTGCTATCTAAAGAAATATAATCCATGAAAATTAGAGTTTTATCGAGAAAAAGTGACTTGGCAATAATTCAAGCACGTGAATTTTCTGACTATTTGCAATCAAAACATCCTTTTGTAGAAATAGAATTTTTAACAAGAAGTACTTCAGGAGATAAAGATCTAAAAACACCTCTTTCTGAAATGTCAACAGAAGGTGTTTTTACTAATGATTTAAGAAATGAATTAATAAATAACAAATGTGATTTAATTGTTCATTCTTGGAAGGATCTTCCAATTGAAGTTGGTGAGAAAACTAAAATTGCTGCTACATTAAAACGTGCTGATAAACGAGATATATTATTCTTAAAAAAAAATATAAAATTAGATAGTAAGAAAATTACTATTCTTTGCTCATCACCACGAAGACAATATAATTTAGAAAATTTTATTAAAAATTATCTTCCACAAAAGTTTGATGAAGTTTGCTTTGAAAATATAAGAGGTAACATACCTACTAGATTTAAAAAATTCTTGGAAGATCCTAATAGTGATGGTTTCATTGTTGCTAAGGCAGCAATTGATAGATTACTTTTAAATAATTATTCTGAATTTAATGAATTAAAAACAACTCTAAAAAAATATATTAACGAATGTCTATGGTCTGTTTTACCATTATCAATCAACCCTTGCTCTCCTGGACAAGGAGCTCTAGCGATTGAAACAAGAATTAAAGATAATAAACTTAACGAAATTTTAAATGATATTAATTTTTCCAAAGATTATTCGAATGTTATTCAAGAAAGAAAAATTTTAAAAAATTATGGAGGAGGATGTCACCAAAAAATTGGAGTATCTTACATCTCACATAAATTAGGATTAGTTGTATCTAAAAGAGGTGAAGATGAAAATGGCAATCATTTTGAGAGCTGGGATTTTATTGATCCAAAAGATATAAGTTTTTCTAGTAATACCACAGATGAAATTTATCCTGAAAATTTAAAAAATTATAAAATATTTTCTAGAAAACAATTAAATGAAAATGTCGATGATATAAATAATTTACAAAATAAATGTATTTATATTTCACGAATTAGCTCAATCCCAGATAAGTCAAAAATCCAATCAAATAATATTATTTGGACTAGTGGTTTAAGAACATGGAAAAATTTAGCTAAAAGAGGTATTTGGGTTAATGGAACTTCAGATGGTTTGGGTGAGGATTTTGATAAAGATATTAATTCACTTACAAATAATCCTTGGGTTAAGTTAACTCATTCTCAATCTCCTGAAAGTTCGATAAAAAATAAAATTGAAACTTATCAATTGGAGTCTATCGATTTTGAAATAGATATAGAAAAGAAAAAGTACTTTTATTGGATGAGCAGTTCAGCTTTTAAGGTGAGTATCGATAAATATCCTAAAATTATAGAAAAATATCATTTTTGTGGCCCAGGAAATACTTATAATGAGATTAGTAAAATATTAGGTAATGATAAAAATCTTTTTGTTGAGCTATCTTATGATAGTTGGAAGAAAAAATTACTAAAAGCCTAAAAATGACAAATATTTTATTCGAAAATGCTCTCAAAAGAAATATTCAAAAAACACCACCCATTTGGTTCATGAGACAGGCTGGAAGGTACCATTCGCATTATCGTAAGCTCAAAGAAAAATATACTTTTGAAGAACTTTGTAAAACTCCGGATCTAGCCGCAGAAGTCGCTTTTGGTCCAATACAAGAGTTTGATTACGATATTGCAATTTTATTCAGTGATATTTTATTTATCTTGGAGGGACTTGGTTTAGAATTAAAGTTTGACCCAGGACCGAAATTTAATTCTTATATAAATTCAGAAAACATTAATGATTATAGTAATATTGATCGTGGCATTGAGCATATGCAATTTCAATTTGAAGCTATAAAAATAACAAAAGAGAAATTGCCAAATAATAAAAGTTTAATTGGATTTGTTGGTGGACCTTGGACATTATCAAAATATGCATTTGGAAATCATAACTCTGATTTAATCAACGCTAAAATGAATTTAAAATTTATTTCAAAAATTCTATTACCTCTTCTAAAGAAAAATATTCAATTACAATTAGATGCAGGTGTTGAACTTGTTATGGTTTTTGATAGTTCCTTGTATGATTTAGATAAAATAAATTTTCATGAAATTTATTCTAAATTTTTAGAAGAGATTGCAATTTCTTTTCCAAATAAAGTTGGCTATTATTCAAGAGGTAAGAGTTTACCAGATCTAAATTCTATCATCAGTTTTCCCTTTGCTGGTTTTGGTTATGATCACACTATTGATCTAAAATCTAGTTTTGAAAATCAACAGCATGGATTTATTCAGGGAAATTTCAATGAACAATTAATGTTGAGTGAAACAGATACTTTTCTTAATGATTTAAAAGATTTTATTGAAAAAATGAAATCAATTAAAAATCTTAATGGCTGGATTTGTGGCCTTGGACATGGAATTAACAAAAATACTCCAGAAAAAAATGTTCATTTATTTATAGAAAATATCAGAAAAGAATTTAGCTAATAGATATGGTTAAATATATTGGTGAAAAAGATTATGAGCACGGCAGTAAAGAAAAAATTGGTGTTTTAATTACTAACCTAGGCACTCCAGATGCTCCAAATAAAAAAGAACTAAAAGTTTATCTTAATCAATTTTTATCAGATCCTAGAGTAATTGAATTACCTAAAATCTTATGGCAAATTATATTAAAGCTAGTAATTTTACAAATAAGACCATCAAAGTCAGCAGAAGCATACAAACAAATTTGGACTGATAAGGGTTCTCCACTTTTAGATATCGCAAACAGACAACTAAATAAAATCCAGTCATCCTTTTTATCAAAAAATGAAAATATAGTTTTTGAAGTTGGGATGCGTTATGGCAATCCATCTATTCCAGATGCTTTGATAAAACTTCAAAAAAAACAAGTAAGAAGATTATTAGTTCTACCTATGTATCCACAATATTGTGCTGCAACAACAGGTAGCACATTTGATGAAGTAACAAATGTATTGCAAAAATGGCGTTGGATACCTGAAATGCGTTTTATCAATCAGTATTTTGAAGAAAAAAATTATATTGAAGCATTGTCAAATTCTATAAAGTCATTTTGGAAAAAAACTCCAAAACCACAAAAAATTATTTTTAGTTATCATGGTATACCAAAACGGTATTTGACCAATGGTGATCCGTATCATTGCTTTTGTCTTAAAACCACAAGACTGGTTAAAGAACATATGGGATTATCCGATGATGAGATAATGACTACTTTCCAAAGTAGATTTGGAAGAGAGGAATGGTTAAAGCCATATACAAATGAAACATTAAAAGAATTACCAAAACAAGGGATTAAAAATATACATATAATATCTCCTGGTTTCAGTAGTGATTGTCTTGAAACACTTGAAGAACTTGAAGAAGAAAATAAAGAATATTTTATAGAGTCAGGTGGAGAAAATTATCATTATATACCTTGCTTGAATGATCATGATGATCATATAGACGTTTTTGTAAATCTAATAAAAAAACATATTCAAGGTTGGCCATTATGATCGATGATCCCAAATTTAATACTGCAAAAGAATGGTTTGAAAAATTACGCGATAACTTAGTTGAAACTATTCAAAACATTGATGAAAATCAATTTGAAATAAGTAACTGGGATCACAAAGGTGATGGTGGCGGTAAAATGAGTAAAATTAAGGGTAATATTATTGAAAAAGGTGGAGTAAATATTTCTACTGTCTCTGGGACATTTAACGAAAAGATGAGAGAAGCTATCCCAGGTGCTAAAGAAGATCCAAATTATAATGCAACTGGCATCAGTGTTGTATTACATCCTGTTTCACCTAAAATTCCTTCTATGCATTTTAATACAAGATTTATTAAAACCACTCAGGAATGGTTTGGTGGAGGTATGGATATTACACCTTGTGTAATATTTGAAGATGAGGAAAAATATCATAGTGGTTTAGAAGTTTTATGTAATAAATATGATAAATCATATTATCCTAAATTTAAAAAATGGTGTGATGACTATTTTTTTCTTAAACATAGAAACGAACCAAGAGGTGTTGGAGGAATATTTTTTGATTACCTTCAAACTGGTGATTGGGGAAAAGATTTTGAATTTGTCCAAGGCTTAGGTACTTATTTTCATCAGTTTATCAAAAATACTTTAATTGCACTTAAGGATGAGAAGTGGAATAAAGAGGAAAAAAAGATACAATTAGTTAAGCGCAGTCGCTATGCTGAATTTAACTTATTATATGATAGAGGTACAAAATTTGGTCTAGAGACTGGTGGGAATGTTGATGCTATATTAATGTCAATGCCTCCTCACGCAGTATGGGAATAAATAATGTTATTTAATACGCTGAAAGTTATTCATATTTTTAGTATCATAGCTTGGATGGCTGGACTTTTATATCTGCCACGTTTGTTTGTAAATCATGCTAATCCTGAAATTACAAAAGAAACATCAGAAACATTCAAACTAATGGAAGGAAAATTGTACAGAATAATAATGTTTCCAGCTTTTATAGTGACGTGGATATCAGGTTTTACACTTACACATTATGTGGGTCTTGATACTTGGTTGCTTTTAAAAATTTTATTTGTAATTTTATTATCTGGCTATCATTTTTTTTGTTTAAAATGCCTTAATGATTTTAAAAATGATAAAAATAAATACTCCACTAAGTTTTTTAGAATTACAAATGAAGCACCAGCAGTAATATTGATTTTTATACTTATACTTGTTGTATTTCAGCCTTTTTAATTACTACTTTTTTGTTTTAATAGGTGTTTTTCTCTTTGGATTACAAACCTTGCATATTTCACACTCCAAACCATAACAACTTCTTGCCTGACAAAATTCTCTTCCATAAAATATTATTTGTAAATGAAGTTTGTTCCACGATTTTTCTGGAAATAGATATTTTAAATCTTTTTCTGTTTGGACAACATTTTTACCATTTGTTAAACCCCAACGTTGAGCTAAACGATGAATGTGCGTATCAACTGGAAATGCTGGATGACCAAATCCTTGAGACATAACAACACTGGCTGTTTTGTGACCAACACCTGGTAATTTTTCTAATTCCTCAAAACTTTCTGGAACATTGCCTTTAAATTTTTTTACAAGAATTCTTGATAGTTCAAAAATTGCTTTTGATTTTTGAGGTGCTAAACCACAAGGACGAATAATATTATAAATTATTTTTTTTGGCACTTTTGTCATTTTTATAGCTGTGTTTGCTTTTTTAAAAAGTATTGGTGTAACTTTATTAACTCTTTCATCTGTACATTGAGCACTAAGAAGTACAGCTACAATTAATTCAAATTTATTTTTGTGGTTAAGAGGAATAGGTACTTTTCTGTATATACGATTTAGTATTCTAGAAATCTCTTGTGCCTTCTCTATTTTTTTCACTATATCAAGCCTCCTCAAAGGTGTATGTCTAAATTAATACTAATAATTATGACAAAATATAGCACTTATTAATACTAATAATATTGAATATTTCCATTGAAGTAGTATGGGTCTACTATCAAATTTCTATGGAGGAAATAATATGAAAAAGACTTTAAGCATTGTTTTGTCTTTGCTTTTCATGGGTATTTTCTCACCAGCATTTGCAAACACTATTAAATGGTCAATGCCTGGTGACTCTTTAACTCTTGATCCGCATGCACAAAACGAAGGACCAACTCACATGGTTTCACGTCAAGTATATGAAGGTTTAGTAACTCCAGGTATTAATATGGAAATACTTCCTCAGCTTGCTGAATCATGGAAAACAACTGCTGATGACACTTGGATATTTACAATTCGTAAGGGTGTAAAATTTCATGATGGATCAGATTTAACAGCTAGTGATATTGCTTTTAGTATCAATAGAGCAAAAACTGCTCCTTCTGATATGGTAGATTTAATTAAAAGCATTAAATCAGCATCAGCATTAACTGATCACACAGTTCAAATTGTAACAGATGGACCAAATCCAATTCTTTTAAATCAATTAACTCAGATATTTGTTATGTCTGAAGATTGGGCAAAAGCAAATGGTTGTGAAGTTTCATACAACTGGGATGCAGGTGAAACATCTTACTGTGCTTCTAATGCAAACGGAACTGGACCTTTCAAAATTACTTTTAGAGAACAGGACGTAAGAACTGTTTTTGAAAAAAATAATGATTGGTGGGGCGATGATAGTACTTTCAATGTAGATACTATTGAACTACTTCCAATTGCAAATGATGCAACAAGAGTTGCAGCACTTCTATCTGGAGAAATTGACTACACAAACGTTGTTCCAGTTCAAGATATTGAGAGAATCAAATCTTCTGCTGGACATGGTGTAAAAATGACTCCTCAAAATAGAACAATATTTTTTGGAATGGATCAAGGTTCTGCTGAATTAAATTCATCTAATATCAAAGGTAAAAATCCTTTTGCTGATAAAAGAGTTCGTTTAGCTATGTACCATGCTTTAGATATGGAAGCTATTAAGGATAAGGTAATGAGAGGACAAAGTGTTCCTGCGGGAATTATTACTGCTCCTGGTGTAAACGGTCATACAGCTGCACGTGATGAAAGATTACCTTATGATCCAGAGCTATCAAAAAAACTATTAGCAGAAGCTGGTTATCCAGATGGATTTGAGGTTACACTAGATTGTCCAAATGATCGTTATATTAATGATGAAGCAATCTGTGTTGCTGCAATTGGTATGTTTGCTAAAATTGGAGTTGATGTAACTCTTGATGCAAAAACTAAAAGTCAACACTTCTCAGAAGTTAAAGAAGGTGACGCAAACGGTATGACAAGTGACATGTACATGTTAGGTTGGGGTGTTCCAACTTTTGATAGTCATTACGTATACTCTTACTTATTTGATAGTGCTGGTAGCTGGAATAAAGTTAATTTCAGTAATGCTAGAGTTGATGAGTTAGTAGCGGCAATGGGTGTTGAAACAGATCAAGATAAAAGAAATGCTATGATTGCTGAAGCTTGGGATATTACTCAAGATGATGTAACATATCTTCCTTTACATCACCAAGTTGTCAACCAAGCATCAAAAAGTAATGTCGATGTTCCAATTAGAATGAACAACGAGCCATTATTTAGATTTGCAAACGTAAACTAATAATTTTTATATTTTCTGGCCAGTAATCTGGCCAGAAATTAAACCATGTTTAGCTATTTCTTTAAAAGACTGTTTCAATCTATTCTTGTAATGATTGTTGTAGCTTTTGTTTCATTTTCCTTATTTAATTTTGTTGGTGATCCAGTAAATAGTATGACTGGAGAAGATGCTTCAGATGAAAGACGTGCTGAGGTCAGAGAAGTATTGGGTTTAAATGATCCTGTTTACGTTCAATTTTCACGTTTTATAGGAAATGTAATTCAAGGTGATTTTGGAATATCATACCAATTAAAAAGAGAAGTTTCAGACTTAATTGCAGAAAGAATGCCTGCAACTTTAGAATTAGTTTTTGTCTCTGCTTTAATTGCAATCATCAGCGGTGTTATCTTAGGTGTATATACTGGTATTCACAGAGACAGTTTTATTTCTAATATTATTCTTGTGATTTCTCTAGCAGGGGTTTCTTTACCAACATTCATTATAGGAATAATGTTAATTTATTTGTTTTCAGTAATTTTAGGAGTTCTTCCATCCTTTGGAAGAGGTGAAGTCACACAATTAGGTTTTTGGACTACAGGATTTTTAACTACTTCTGGTTTAAAAGCACTGATACTCCCATCTGTTACGTTAAGTTTATTTCAAATGACTTATGTGATTAGATTAGTTCGAGCTGAAATGATGGAAATTTTACAAACAGATTATATTAAATTTGCAAAAGCAAGAGGTATAAAAAGGAGTGTTATTAATTATAAGCATGCGCTCAAAAATGGATTAATTCCAGTTATTACTATTACAGGTATCAACATCGGAACATTAATTGCTTTTTCAATTATTACAGAAACAGTTTTTCAATGGCCAGGTATGGGGTCATTATTTATTAAAGCAGTATACTTTGTCGATATTCCTATAATGTCAGCATATATGATCATGGTAGCCTTTATATTTGTTATGATAAATTTTATTGTAGACATCACATACTATTTTATTGATCCTAGAATTAGGCTTAAGGAAGAGGGTAGTTAAAATGCTACTTAAAACGTACAATAAAATATATGATACTGATATTGGATACAGTTTCTTTAATTCTAAATTAGCAATAATTTCTTCAACAATATTTTTTATTATACTTTTTTGTTCTGTATTTGCTGGGATAGTTGCACCTTATAATCCTTTTGACCCAGCATCAGTTTCTTTAATGGATGCCTTCACCCCACCAGTATGGTCGGAGGGAGGAAGTTTTAGCTTCATATTAGGAACTGATCAGCAGGGAAGAGATATGTTTTCAACAATGATTTATGGTTCAAGAATTTCACTTATCGTTGGTTTTGCATCTATAATTTTTGCAATGATACTTGGAGTTTTTCTTGGAATAACAGCTGGATATATTGGTGGTAGGTATGAGATTATTGTAATGCGTCTTACAGATGTGCAGTTAACTATTCCAAGTATTTTAATGGCATTACTTGTTGATGGAATTGCAAGGGCAATTATCTCACAATCAATGCATGACGAAATGGCAATTTATGTTTTGATTTTTGCCATTGGTATTTCAGAATGGCCTCAGTTTGCAAGAGTATCGAGAGCATCAACCTTAGTTGAAAAAAATAAAGAATATGTCTCAGCTTCAAGAATTATTGGATTATCAAATATATTAATTATGTTTAAGCATATTTTACCAAATATACTTCGGCCTATCTTAGTAATTGCTACAATCGGATTAGCACTTGCAATTATTACAGAGTCTACCTTAAGTTTTTTAGGTGTTGGTGTTCCACCAACAACACCTTCTCTTGGGACTCTAATAAGGTTTGGAAATAATTTTTTATTTTCAGGTGAGTGGTGGATTACTTTTTTTCCAGCAATTTTCTTAATTGTTTTAGCATTATCAATTAATTTATTAGGGGATTGGATGAGAGATGCTTTAAATCCAAAATTAAAAAAGAGATGAGTTTTTTAGAAGTTAAAAATTTAAACATAAGTTATCCAACACGAAAGGAAACTATTGTTGCAAGCAAAAATGTAGAATTTTCTTTAGAAAGAGGTGAAATATTAGGAATTGTCGGTGAGTCTGGATCTGGAAAATCTACAATTGCAAACGCGCTAATTAACTTGATTGATTCTCCAGGTGAAATCACAGATGGCTCAATAAAAATAGACAATATTGAATTAAGAAGTAATGAAGAAATAATTCAAAATATTAGAGGAAAAAAAATAGGATTTGTCTTTCAAGACCCTCAAACTTCATTAAACCCTCTATTTAAAATAAAAGATCAATTAATTGAAACTATTCAGGCTCATTTAAATATAAGTTATCGAGATTCACTTAAAAAATCAATTCAACTACTTAAAGAGGTTGGAATAGAGAACGCTGAAAAAAGAATAGAGGACTATCCTCACCAATTTAGTGGCGGTATGCGTCAAAGAGTTGTGATAGCTTTAGCGATAAGTTGTGAACCTGATTTAATAATTGCAGACGAACCAACAACAGCTTTAGATGTAAGTATTCAATATCAAATATTAGAACTCCTCAAAGATCTTACAAAGAAAAGAAATCTTGGTGTTATAATTATCACCCATGATATGGGAGTCATAGCAGAGACGACTGATAAAGTTATTGTTATGAGATACGGACATATTGTTGAACAAGGTGAGACTAAAGAATTATTAACAAATCCAAAATCAACAGAAGCAAGAAGCTTAGTAATTTCAGTGCCACCAACAAATAAGAAAATTGATAGATTTAAATTGATTAGCCCCGATGGTAAGGAAATAACATCTAGTTCGAAGGATTTGACTAAAAAAATTATTAAAACATGGGGAATAAGAGAAAATAAAAATCAAAAATTATTAAAACTTAAGGAAGTAACAAAAGTTTTTGATGATAATTCTTTAGGTAATGGTTTTTCATTTGTTTCTAATAAAAGTTCGAATGATAAAATAGTAAAAGCTGTCGACAATGTATCTTTTGAATTATTCGAAGGTGAGACACTTGGATTAGTTGGAGAATCTGGTTCAGGTAAATCAACTATTGCAAAGATTATTACTGGATTAATTACTCCTAATAAAGGTGGTTTAATTTATAATAATGAACCTCTATATAATTCAAATAAAAAATATCAAATTCATAATAGTAGAGGTCAAATTCAAATGATTTTTCAAGATCCTTACTCATCTCTAAATCCTCGTTTCAAAGTTAAGGATATTATTGCAGAACCAATTAAATTTTTTCAAAAAAATATTAGTAATAACGAACTTTTACAAAATGTTTACGACCTAATAGATATTGTTGGAATGACCAGACAATCTCTAGATCGATATCCACATGAATTCTCAGGAGGGCAAAGGCAGAGAATATCTATTGCTCGCGCCTTGGCAACGAGACCACGATTATTAATATGTGATGAACCAACTTCTGCATTGGATGTCAGTATACAAGCACAAATATTAAATTTATTAAAAGATATACAAGATGAGCTTCATCTCACTATGCTATTTATTAGCCATGACCTCCCTGTAATTCGCCAAATGTGTGAGCGAATAATTGTACTAAAAAATGGCGCTGTTTGTGAAACAAAAGATACAGAGGAATTATTTAATAATCCTAAGCATGAATATACTAAGGAATTAATTAGACTTATGCCTAAAATTGAATCAATAATTTAACTAATTAATAATAGGTAAATTTTCAGGAGTTCTAGTGCTTAAAAGTTTATAGGAATCTTTAGTTATTAACAAATTTTCTTCATGTACTAGTATTTTATTTCCGTCCATTTCAATTGATGGTTCAAGAGTTATAATCATATTTTTCTCTAGTAACGTTTTATCATTTTTCATAATACTTGGCGGCTCAGTTAGTTGTAAGCCTAAACCATGACCCATTCGTCCAATTGATACGTTGTTAGTTAATAAACTTTGAGATAATTTAGAATATATTTCTGAACAACTAGTTCCAGGTTTTATAATTTCTAAAGTTCTTTCAGTTGCTTCCCACAATTTATTATATGCATCTAGAACTTGTTTGTGAATTTTTCCAAAGCCAAAATTTCTATCAAAATCTGAAAAATAACCATTTAAAGTTGCACCGGTATCAATAATTAGAATATCACCATCTTTAGTTACCCTTTCTGTTGGGTTACAGATAATCTGATTGTAACCATTTAATCCTGAAGCACACGCCATGTATTGAATATAATCTACGCCACTTTCAATTAATTCTTTTTTAAATATTGATGCAATTTGTTTTTCACTCATTCCTAAATTAATTTTTTTAGGAAACTCATCAAATACCCTACTTGTAATAGAACAAATTTCTTTAATATTATTGATCTCTATTTCAGATTTTATCTTTCTTATACTCCAAAGTATTTTACTAGCATCAACAAAATTATATTCTGATAAATTTGTTTTAATATCCTGATAATCGTTAATACTCATTCGCAAAAAAGTTTCATTTGCTAATTCAAATCCGATATTTGAACTTTTAGGAAAACTTTTAATATTTTTTTTCAATAAAGATATTCCTTCATCTTTTGGATTTGGAGACTCCCAAGTTTCGATATCATTGACTAATGTTTCTTGCATAGCTGTAATACCAATAGATGGTATTATAGCTTTTATTGGATTTTTTTTTGAAATAATTAAAAACCACGGTCTTGTAGGACTTTCCCAAAAATTACTATCAAGTCCAGTGAAATATCTAAAATTTGACGGTGAAGTTATAATAACAGCATCAATATTTTCTTTTTCAATAAGTATTTGTATTTTTTCAATTCTGGAAATAAATTCTTCTTTTGGAAAATCGTTCATAAATTGATAAGTAACATAACATTAACATAAATTAACAATAAGAAATACTTTGATCTATTCATCATTATTTATTTTTTGTTTGTCTTTAGGTACTTTTTTTCCTTTTGCTTCAGAGACATATTTATCAGCACTATTATTATCTAATAGCTATAATCCATTTTTATTATTATTTTTTGCTTCAGCAGGTAATATTTTAGGATCTCTAATTAGTTGGATATGTGGTTACTTTGTAAATTTTCTTATTAAGAAACCTTGGTTTCCAGTAAACAAATACTTATTACAGAAAGCTACAGATATTTTCAAAAAGTATGGAAAATGGTCATTATTATTTTCATGGGTACCTATTATTGGAGATCCAATCGCATTTGCAGCAGGTACAGTAAAATATAATATTACTTTTTTTTTAATATTTGTATCTATTGGGAAAATTGCTAGATATTTGATAATATATTTATATCTTATCTAAATAGTGATGTTTGAAAATCTTATATTTGTTTTCATTATTGGTTTTTTATCTGGAGTTGGTTTTTTATCAATTTTATTTTTTCTTCGCAAAACAAAAAATTCTGAAATAAAAGATGATACTGATCTTACTTCCTTAAAGAATCACATGCAATCAATTCAGCAATCTTTACAAAATTTTAATTTAGCTCAAGATAGAATTGAGAATACATTAATTAGAGGTGGTGCACTTCAACAAGGTCCTTGGGGAGAATTTGTACTTAAAAATATTTTAGATAGTGTTGGTTTAAGAGAAGGAGAAGAGTACTCAACTCAAAAAACTTTTAGAGATGAAGATGGCAATTTACAAAAACCCGATGTAATTGTTCATATGCCAGGTAATAGACACATAATTATAGATTCAAAAGTGTCCTTAGATTCTTGGCATGATTATTCTAATACAAATGAAATTCAACAAAAGAAGATATTTTTGAAAAAATTTTTGGATTCAACAAAAACTTCGATTAGAAGTCTGAGTAAAGATAATTATTCAAAAATATATGGAATTAATACAATTGATAATGTTTTAATGTTTGTTCCAATAGAACCAGCATTACTTACTTTATATAATGAGGCAAATAAACTTATAGAAGATTCATGGAACAATAAAATAATTATTGTTGGGCCATCAACGTTACCCTTTTTACTTAAAGCTGTAGAAAATATGTGGCGGGTTGATAAACAATCTAAAACAATAAAAGATATAGCATCAGCTGCATCAGATATTTATGATAAAACAGTCAGTGTATATGACTCGTTTGTAAAAGCTAATCAGTCAATAGATTTAGCTAAATCAAAAATGGACGAAGCTAAACAAAGATTGCAAGATGGTTCAGGAAGTTTGACTAAAAAAGTAGAAAAGATGAAAAAATTAGGAAGATTAAGCACTAAAAAACAGTTGCCAGATATAAATGACGATGTAATAAACTAAATAAATGCCTAGTTTTGATATTGT
Source organism: uncultured Alphaproteobacteria bacterium (assembly GCA_902519435.1). The sequence goes on along the minus strand of CABYKC010000003.1, from coordinate 9,827 downwards.
AAACAGATTAGATCATCAAGAAATTGATAACGCACTAGGAAATGCTACAAGAGAAATTACTACTAGGTACGATTTTAAAGGATCAGATACTTCAATTGAAAAAAAAGAAAATACTATAGTTGTTATTACTGATGATGAAATGAAAGCTGGTCAAGTAAATGACATGCTCGTTACTCATTTTGTTAGACGAAAAGTTGATCCTTTATGTTTAAAAAAAAATGATATGGAAAAAGCTGGGGGAAATAAAATTCGTCAGACGTATGAATTAGTAGAAGGAATTGAGCAATCCCTGTGTAAAAAAATTACTTCTGATGTCAAAAGTTCTAAATTAAAAGTTCAAGTAAAGATCAATGGGAATGAACTTCGTGTTGAAGGAAAGAAAAAAGATGATTTACAAAGTGTAATGAAGCTTATTGAGGATGCTAAGATAGGTATACCAGTCCAATTTGTAAATTTTAGAGATTAAAAATGATTACATGGGAATTAATAGCTGCTTTAGCAGTGTATAATTTTATTATGTACGTAACTCCAGGTCCAAACAATAGTATTTTAACTGCATCAGGTATAAAATTTGGATTTATAAGATCTATACCTAATATTTTTGGCATTCCTTCTGGTCATGGTTTGCAATTAGCACTTGTATGTCTAGGTCTTGGATCTTTGTTTATTACCTATCCTGTACTCTATGATATTTTAAGATATGTTGGAGCAGGCTACATTCTTTATTTAGCATATAAAATGTTTGGGTCTTTAAATATCTCAAAGACAGAAGATAGATCAAGACCATTAAAATATCATGAAGCAATTCTGTTTCAATTTGTAAATCCAAAAGCTTGGGTGATCTGTTCAACCGCAGTAACATTATATTATCCAAAAGATGAAAATATAATAATTGGAACACTATTTATGGTTATTATGTCTACAGTAGTTAATATTCCTTCCATTAGTATATGGGCATATGGAGGAAGTGTTATCAGACAATATCTTAATAATGAAAAATTAAAAAAAATTGTTGAATGGTTTTTAGCAATTCTTTTAATTATAACCGCAGGCTCAGTATTATTTTACAACACTTAAGGTTTAGGGATTTCATAAGATTTGCCTACAGAATTATATCCTTTAATAACTGCAGGTCTTGTTGATATTTGTTTATACCATCTCAACACATTAGGATAATCATGTAAATTTATTTGATGTCTTTCATAACGAGCTGTCCAAGGCCAAATTGAAATATCAGCTATTGAATAGGTATCCGAAAAATATTCTTGTTTAGAAAGTCTTTTATCCAAAATTGAATATATATGTTGTGCATAGCCTTTTGTTTTATCTTCTGCAAATTTGCTTTTACCAGGATGATAAAATAAATATTGATGAGCCTGGCCTAGCATTGGCCCAACGTAAGCCATTTGAAAAAAAACCCATTGTATTATTTCCCAATACTTATCTTTATTTAGAAATTTATCATATTTTTTTGCCAGATAAAGAAGGATAGCCCCGGATTCGAATACTGTTTGGTTGTTATCATTATCTACAATTACAGGAATTTTATTTGCAGGAGATATTTTTGAAAACTCTTCACTAAACTGCTCTTTTTTATCTAAATTTATTAAAATAGGATTAAAATCCACACCTAATTCTTCAAGCATAATGCTAATTTTTCGACCATTAGGGGTAGGTGATGAATACAAATCAATCATTTTTTTTAGAATTTAATTAATAGAGAACTATATTCATATTATGCAGGAGAATATAGATAATATTATTAAATTAGCCTGGTGCGATAAAACCTCTTTTGAAAAAATAAAAAGAATTCACGGTGTAACCGAATCAGAGGTTATAAAAATAATGAGAATAAATCTGAAACCTAGATCATTTAAGTTATGGAGAACTAGAGTAACAGGGAGAACTAGAAAGCATGAAAAGAAAAGAAATCTATCCGAAAAATCATTTAAATATGAGAGTTATCTTTAAAATATTAATTGTCAGTATAAGTCTTTTGTTTGCTAGTAAGATAGCATTAGCAGATCAAAATGATCCACGGCTAAATAATTTGTTTAAAAAATTAAATGAGACTGAAAATCAGGATGAGATAAGAGATTTAATATCTGACATTTGGAATATATGGTATGAAGTTGATGATCCAAAAGTAATTGAATATTTTGAGAAGGGTATTCAAGCTATGAATTTAAGAAATTATCCACTAGCAATTAGATTTTTTAATAATTTAATTGAAGAAGATCCTAATTTTGCAGAAGGTTGGAATAAAAGAGCTACAGTTCACTTTATGATGGGTAATTTTGATCAATCTATGCAAGACATCATTAAAACTCTTGAATTAGAACCAAGACATTTTGGTGCCCTGGATGGAATGGGTTTAATTTTTATTCATCAGGGCCAGTTTCAACAGGCAATTGATGTATATGATAAGATGTTAGAGATTTTTCCTTATAGTGTTAAAACTATGGATAAAAAAGAGAGAATACAATCGTTTATTTCTCAATCTACGTAATATCAAAAAATACTAACAATAAAGACAGTGTAAAAAAACTAACAAACGTACTTAATACTACATTTGAAGAAACTACAGCTTTTAGTGAGTTATATCTGTATGCAAAATAATATGACTGAGACCCACTTGGTAAAGCTGCGGCCATAGTAACAATAATTACCAAGAGCTTATCAAGCTCTAGTATAAAATTCGCTAAACAAAATGCAATTATAGGGTGAATAAAATTTTTTAAGATAGTTAATAGTATTGCGCCATAAATATTTTCTCTAATTTTAAAATTTCCTAATGCAAGACCTAAAGAAATGAGAACCATTGGAAGAGCAAGGTTTACAAAAATATCTAAAGGTTCTTTCATATTAGATGGAACACTAAAATTAGAGTAATTAAGAATGATACCAATTATCATTCCAAAAAGTACAATATTTTTAATTATACCTAACAATATTTGATAAAAAATTTCGACAATGCTTTTTTGTCTATTTCTATAAACTTCTATTATAATAACAGTATAGCTAAAATGAACAATACCATGAAAAAAAACTAATATCATATAAGGAATTGTATTTATTGGACCCAAAACTGCATACATAAGAGGTATTCCCATTGCTACTGTGTTACCAAAACAAGCAGCTAATCCAAAAAGTGCAGAGTCATCTATTTTAAAATTTAAAAATTGTTTGCTAATTAAAAATCCAGTCATGGATATAAAAATTCCTGAAGCAAAAAATGAGATGATCAGGCCAATAGAATTAATTTGAGGAAATGAGACTTGCCAAAAATATATAATTAAAGCTAAAGGTAAAAGAATGTTAAAACCAGTAAAATCAAAATAATCAATATATTTTTTTGGAAGAATTTGTAATTTATTTACAAAAAATCCAAAAAGGATATATCCAAACACACTGCTAACTATATTTAATAAGTCAATCATTGAAATCAAAAAAATTATTTAAAAATTGAATGACACTTTCTTCAATTATATTATTTTCATTTGAGTTTGAATTTTGAAAAAATTTTGAATTTTTATCAAAACTTATATTAGGATTATTTAAGTTTCCTTTTATCAAAGTAGTTAAATATATTTCATTATTTTGAGATAAGTTTAAAATTATATCTATAAAATTATTACTGTAATTGTATTCACCTTGTATAAGAATTCTGTTGTTTTTATTGCTAATTTCAATTTTACTAGTTTCTAAAATATTTTTATTTTTATTTATTGTGCCTTTAAAAATAGAACTTTCATTACCAAAAGCATTTATAAGTTCAGAAAATGCAAATTTTTGATTTTTTTGATTTTCTAATTTTTCAAAGAATAATTTTAAAAATGAAATAAGAAATTTTTCTTCATTAGTTGTTTCTAAAGTTATTTTTCCATTAATTTTATAAATTGAGTCAAATAAATTTTCTAAATTATCACTATATTTAAGATAATTTTCAATATAATTTACTTTTCCATTAATATTTACTTCACTAAAATTAATATTATTAATATTCAAATTATCAATTAGAATATTTAGATTTCCTGAAACTTGAAATACGGGCTGAGAAATATCAATTCTAATATTATCAAAGTATAAATTATTTTTGTAATCTTTAATTTCTAAGTTTGTATTAAGCTTTACAACTGGAAAAATATTTATTTTAGTTTTATTTTTTTCATTAATTTTAATTTCAAATTTCTTCTCGATATCACTAATTATTTTTTCTTTTTCAAAATTATTTAGAAAAATATAAATAAAGATAGATAAAATTATTAATATAATTACTACTATAGAAAAAAATAATCTAATTGTTTTCATATATCAGATCGTTAAAAACTATATTTTTGTAAAATTATTTTCAGGATCATGCAATGGATTAAATTGAACAGACATAACATATTTATTTTTAGCAACCTCAACTTCAAAATTACTTCCATTTAATTTTTTTAAATCTATTTCTGAATCTATATATCCAAAAACCATATTTTTATTATAACAAAATGAATAATTGCTAGAAGTTGTTTCTCCCACAATTTTATTTTTATAATAAATAGGCTCATCATGTAATAAGAGAGGATTTCCTGGCGTAGATTTTTCTAAAACAAAATTTGTTAGTTGTTTCTTTTTAATTCTATTCTTTATTTTTAAAGCTTCTTTACCTATAAAATCTGTTTTTTTATTTAATTTAATAGTTAATTCTAATCCAGCTTCAAAAGGATTTTCAGCTGGAGAAATATCATGACCCCAATGTAAATATCCCTTTTCCATTCTCATGATATCTAGTGCATGGGCACCAGCATGTGAAAGGTTATATTTTTCTCCAACTTTAACTAACTCTAAATAAATTTCTCTAGATATATTTATAGGAACATAAATTTCCCAACCAAGTTCACCAACAAAAGATAATCTTTGGAAGATTAATTTATTATTTTTCAATAATATTTCTTTAGCAGTTCCAAATTTAAACTTGTCGTTTGAAAAATGTTCTCCAAATATCTCTGTTAGAATTTCTCTACTTTTAGGACCAAAAATACCAAAGCAAGCTAAACTTTCAGTGATATCAATTAAAGTTGTGCTTTTACTTAAATTTTCTGAAATATGTTTTTTATCATGTTCTCTCACAGATGAACCTGTTACAATACGAAAAGAATTAGTGTCAATACAAGTAACTGTTAAATCGGCAACAATGCCACCATTTGAATTAAGCATTTGCGTGTAAGTTGTATTACCGGGATAATTTTTAATATTATTACAGCATAATCGTTGAAGATCGTTGAATGCAGTGTCTCCATTAATGTCAAATTTTGCAAAGGCACTTAAGTCAAATAAACCAGCGTTTTTTCTTGTGTTTATTGTTTCATACTTTGCTGCATCATACCAATTTTGATAGCCATAACTATACTCATATTCTGGTTTCTTACCATTTAGAGCATACCACATTGGTCTTTCAAAACCGGCCACTTGACCAAAGCACGCCCCTTCTTTTTTCAAATCATTATGAAAAGGAAGTAGTTTAATATTTCTCGAAGATTTATGTTGTTTGTAAGGCCAGTGCATTGCATATAAATCTCCTAATGACTCAGTAACTCTTTCAGTTATAAATTTTGTCTCAGAGTGAAATTTTTCAAATCTAGAAATATCTAAGGAGTAAAGATCATCATTAACCTCACCGTTCATCATCCATTCTGCAGTAACCTTACCTGCACCACCAGCACTCTGAATACCAATACTATTAAATCCACAACAAACATAAAAGTTTTTTATTTCTGGTGTTTCTCCTAAAAGATAATTTGTATCTGGAGTAAAAGCTTCAGGACCGTTAAAGAATTTTCTTATACCTACATTTTCAAGGGCTGGTATTCTTTTCATAGCATTTTTTAAATGTGGTTCAAAATGATCAAAATCTTCAGGTAGTTCTCCGAAAGAAAAATCATTGGGCACTTTATAAGTATCAGTAAATGCAGGTTTAGCTTTAGGCTCAAAAATTCCTACTAAAATTTTTCCAGCATCCTCTTTTAGATATAAGCAATTATTATAATCTCTAAGAACTGGAAGTGATTTAGAAATTTCTTTTAATGGCTCACTTAATATATAGAAGTGTTCATTTGGATATAGCGGTATACTAACGTTAATATCATTTGCTATCTGCCTAGACCACATTCCAGATGCTAGAACAATATACTCACATTTAATTTTTCCATGTTTTGTATCTACACCTTCTATTGATCCATTTTTAGTAAGGATTTTATTTACAGAACAATGTTCAAATATTTGAGCACCATACATTTTTGCCGATTTAGCAAGAACATTTGTTATACCAACAGGATCTGCTTGACCATCTTTTGGAATAAATATTCCACCAACAACATCATCAGTATTTATAAGAGAATAAATATCCTTAATCTGATTTTTTTCTAATTCATTAACTTCTATATTAAATCTTTGAGCAAAAGTAGCTTGCCTTTTTAATTCTTCTAATCGATCATTAGTTGTTGCAATAGTTAAAGAGCCGTTTTGCTTTAAACCTGTTGCTAATCCTGTTTCTTTTTCCAGGTCTTTATATAAATTTAACGAATAATTTCTAAGTTTTGTAATGGTTGCTGATGCACCAATTTGACCAATCAGTCCTGCTGCATGCCAAGTAGTTCCAGAAGTTAATTGATCTCTTTCTAGCAAGATCACATCTTTCCATCCAAATTTTGCTAAATGATAAGCTACAGAACATCCAGCTATACCACCGCCTATTACAACTACTTTTGCAGAAGTAGGAATTTTATTACTCATTTGTAATATTATAGATAAAGATTTTCAGTATGAGTTTCAAAATAAAAATCTAGATCTTCTATATTTATTTCATCTATTTTTGATGGTTCCCAAATAGGATTATGATCTTTTGAAATTAGTACAGAATTTACACCATTGTCAAAGTCACTACGGTATACTATTTTTTGACTTAATTGAAATTCAGTTTCTAAACATTCTTTTAACGGTTTACCTTTTGCATCATCTATAAGTTTAGTGCTTATCGCAAGACTCATTGGACATTTAACTAAAAGAATATCTAAAATTTTTTTTGAAAACTCTGAGTTATGATTTTTTAAATTTGATATGATTGTTTGAATATTTCCATTGAATAGTTCATTTATTAAATTTATATTTTTAATTAGATATGTATCATTCTTTACTTCAAAATTATCGTGTGAAATTTCTCCTCTTGTAATAAATTTTTCTTTAACATCTTCTATTTTATTACTTTTAAAGTAGTGAGTTGCTAATCCGAAAAAAATTAATTCATTTAACCCTAAAACCTCACCCGTTAAACCAATATACTTACCAATGTTACCTGGAAGATTTGATAAAAAATAACTTCCGCCAACATCCGGAAAAAAACCAATGGCAGTTTCTGGCATTGCAAATTTTGAATTGTCTGTTGCCAATCTATGATCACCATAGATTGATAAACCAACCCCACCTCCCATCACTACACCATTCCAAACTGAAAGAAATTCTTTACTAAATTGGCTTATTAAATAATTAAGTTTATACTCAATTTTAAAAAAATCATGTTTTAAAGAGTTTTCTTTTCCAGCAAGAACAAGAGATTTTACATCACCTCCTGCACAAAAATGTTTACCTTCTCCAACTAACAATACTCTTAAGATATTATCTTTTTCTTCCCATTCTAATAATTGGTCATGGAATTTTTTTGCCATTTCTAAATTGAGAGCATTTAAAGCTTTAGGACGATTTAGTTTAATGATTCCAGTTTGGTTAGTTTCTGAAAATACAATATCCATTAATTCTTTTTAAACTGCAAAACTTTATTAGAAAGACCCACTTCTTTTGCCTTTAATCTATTAATTTCATCTCGTAATCTTGCTGCATCTTCAAATTCAAGTTTTGAAGCAAATTCATTCATTTTTTTCTCTAAATTTTTAATATGTTTATCAAGATCCTTGCCAACTAATTCTTTAGCATTATCAATTTCAACTGTAACATGATCTTGTTCAGCTGTGTTCTCAATTATTTCTTGAATATTCTTTTTAATACTGATTGGCGTAATTTTATTTATTTTATTATATTCTAGTTGTTTTGTTCGCCTTCTATCTGTCTCTTCGATTGCTTCTTTCATACTAGTGGTAATGTTATCAGCATACATTAAGACTTTACTTTCAACATTTCTTGCAGCTCTACCAATAGTCTGAATTAAACTAGTTCTTGAACGAAGGTAACCTTCCTTATCAGCATCTAATATAGCCATTAAAGCACATTCAGGAATATCTAAACCTTCTCTAAGAAGGTTTATTCCAACTAAAACATTAAAAACCCCTAATCTTAGATCTCTAATAATTTCTATTCTTTCTAATGTATCGATATCAGAGTGAAGATATCTTACCTTTAATCCTTCTTCATTAATATATTCAGTAAGATCTTCGGCCATTTTTTTTGTAAGTGTTGTAATTAGAACGCGATGACCTTCATCTATAGTCTTTTTACATTCATCAATTAAGTTATCAATTTGATGTTTAGTGGGCCTTATCTCAATAGGCGGATCAATTAAACCAGTTGGTCTAATTACTTGTTCAACAAAGGTACCACCTGTCTTTTCAAGTTCATAATCTCCTGGCGTTGCACTTACAAAAATAGTTTGTGGACGCATTGCATCCCATTCTTCTCTTTTTAAAGGTCTGTTATCAACACAACTTGGTAGTCTAAAACCATATTGAGCTAAAGTTGATTTTCTAGAAAAATCACCTTTGTACATTCCTGCTATTTGACCACATGTCTGGTGGCTTTCATCTATAAACAATAAAGAGTCTTCTGGAATATATTCATAAAGTGTAGGAGGAGGCTCTCCTGGCTGTCTTCCTGACAAATATCTAGAATAATTTTCAATACCACTACAACTTCCCGTAGTTTCCATCATTTCTAAGTCAAATGTAGTCCTCTCATCTAACCTTTGTCTTTCTAAATATTTTTCTTCTTTTTCAAAAATCTCTAATTGTTTTTTAAGATCATTTTTAATCATCGTAATTGCTTTTTTTATTGTTGGTTTTGGAGTTACATAATGAGAGTTTGCAAAGATTCTTATTTGTTCAAGTTCCCCAAGCCTCTCTCCTGTAAGTGGGTCTACTTGCGTTATACTCTCTATATCATCTCCAAACATAGAAATTTTCCAAGAAATATCTTCATAGTGAGAAGGGAAAATTTCTAAAATATCTCCCTTAGCTCTAAAGCTACCTCTTCTAAAGTCCATGTCACGACGTTTGTATAAAAGTTCTACCAACTTTCTGATAATAATCTCTCTACTTATCGATTGATTTTTATCTAAAGTAAAAGACATTGAAGAATAAGCATCAACTGATCCAATACCATAAATACAAGAAACCGATGCTACTATGATTGTATCTCTTCTTTCCACTAAAGATCTAGTAGCTGAATGTCTTAGACGATCAATTTGTTCGTTTATTGAAGATTCTTTTTCAATATATGTATCAGTCCTTGGTACATATGCTTCTGGTGTGTAATAATCATAATAACTGACAAAATATTCAACAGCATTATTTGGGAACAAATTTTTCATTTCACCATAAAGTTGTGCCGCTAATGTTTTATTTGGCGCCATTATTAAAGTGGGTTTCTGTACTTTTTCAATTACTTTAGCCATTGTAAAAGTCTTACCTGATCCAGTGACACCTAATAGAACTTGTTCTTGTTCTCCTTCATTTAAACTTTTAACAATACTTTTAATTGCTTCAGGCTGATCACCACTTGGATTAAAATCACTGACAATTTTAAAAGGTGTTGTGATTTCGGAAGAGAGATGATGTTTT
>CABYKC010000002.1 GCA_902519435.1 uncultured Alphaproteobacteria bacterium | reverse complement strand
TCAGCTAACTTTACTAAAATAACTCTCAAATCTTTTGTTGTAGCTAAAATTAATTTTTTATAATTCTCACCAAATTTTTGATTGTTTACTTTTAAAGAAAATTTATTTATTTTTGTTAATCCATCTACAAGCTCTACTATTTGATTTCCAAAATTTTTATTAATTTCTTCTATATTTAAATTCGTATCTTCCAAAGTATCGTGAAGCAAACCAGCTACTATCGAATCAGCATCCAATTTTATTGAAGTCAAAATTTTTGCAACTTCTAATGGGTGAGTGATAAAAGGATCTCCAGATTTTCTTAACTGATTACTATGAGCTAACTCACTTAATTTAAGTGCATGTCTTACTTTATCTTTTTCCTCATTATTAAGATACGAAGTAATTAATTCTATTTCTTTGTGAATTTCATTGGTCATAAATAATTTTTAAATTATTTATTTAATTATAATTTAGTTTTATAAAATATCCTGCTTTTTTTCATCACCTGATGAATCTTCTTGATTATCTTGTTCAATTTCAATAGGAGTATTTTCTAAAGGATTATTAACTTCTTCATTATTTTGTTTGAATTCTCCACTATCTAATTCAGTAGCTTTGGCTTCACTCTCATCACTATTATCTTCTATTTCATTGATTTCTTCTATTTCTTCATCTTCACTAAAAGTATTAGTTTGATATTCTTCAATTAAGTCGTTTTTAAGTTTTTCTGATGTAAGAGTTTCTTCTGCTATTTCTCTAAGTGCAATCACAGTATTTTTATCATTATCTATATCTACAGTAGGATTTTCTCCAGAATATAATTTTCTAGCTCTATTTGAAGCTACTAAAACTAACTCAAACCTACTAGGAAATTTATCAATACAATCTTCAACTGTTATTCTAGCCATAATGGGCTTATAGTTATGAATATTTAAAAGTAAATAGTTAATTATTTTTAAGCAATCTTTGCTTTTTAATATTCCAATCTCTTTGTTTTATTGACTCTCTTTTATCTATTTTTTTCTTACCTTTAGCAATTCCACACGATAATTTTGCAAAACCTTTATCTGAGAAATATAGAGAAAGTGGTATTATTGTAAATCCTCCTTGTTTAATAGAACCTGATATTTTATCAAATTCTCTTTTTGTGACTAACAATTTTCTATTTCTGCTTGGGTTATAATTATTCTCATTTGAGTTTTGATATTTTTTTATAAAAGAATTAGTAAGCCATAATTCACCATTTTGCTCTATAATATATGAACCTCTAATAGAACCTGTATTTATACGTAAAGATTTAACTTCTGATCCTGTTAATACAATACCGGCTTCAATTTTATTGGATATTGCAAAGTTATAATTAGCCCTGTTGTTTGCGGCTATAATTTTCATTTATAGAAGTTGTAATTCTTGAAGACAATTTTTGACTACTTTTTTTGTATCATCTTTAATTTGTGATAAAGGTAATCTTGTATTTTCATCACATAAACCTAGTAATGAAGCTGCATATTTAACTGGCCCAGGACTTGATTCTATAAACAAAGCATTGTGTAATGATGACAATTTTAGATTAATTTCTTGAGCTTTCTTAATATTTGATTCTTGCCAAGCGATATGCAATTCTGAACATAATTTTGGAGCAACATTAGCAGTTACTGATATACATCCATGACCTCCCTGAGCTAAATATGCTAAGGCAGTTCCATCTTCTCCAGAAAGGTAACAAAACTCACTCTGCATTTTTTTTCTAGTCAGTAATGGTCTAAATAAATCATTAGTTGCATCCTTAACTCCAATAATATTTTTAATTTTAGATAGCTCAATCATTGTTTCAATACTCATATCAACAATTGATCTACCAGGTATGTTGTAAATTATTATCGGTATATTAGTTTTTTCAGCAATTGCTTTAAAATGTTCATATAAGCCTTTTTGAGTTGGTTTATTATAATATGGTGTTACGACTAATGCAGCATCTGCTCCAGAATTTTCAGCATGATCAGTATATTCTATTGCTTCTAGAGTATTGTTTGAACCTGTGCCAGCTATAACAGGAATTCTTTTATCGGTAATTCTAATTGTTTCCTCAATTATTTTTTTATGTTCTTCGTGTGATAAAGTTGGTGATTCACCTGTTGTGCCACAAGGAACAAGACCATGAGAACCGTTATCAATTAAATAGTTTAAAATTTTTGTTAATGAATCATAATCAACTCTTTTTCCGATAAAAGGAGTAATTACAGCCGGTATACTGCCTTTAAACATTTTTATATGGCGGAGAGAGAGGGATTCGAACCCTCGGAAGGAATTACTTCCTTCGCAGGTTTAGCAAACCTGTGGTTTAAGCCACTCACCCATCTCTCCTGTTGTCTATTCATCGTACTTATTATGATGTAATAACGAAAATAGAGGGGAATCTCAACATTATTTAATTAATATTTAAAATATTGTTAACAATAAAGAAATTATCAAAAAAGCACTTATTAGCATAAGTTATTAATTCATTATGCCCATAGTGTAGCTTAAATTTTATTAAAATTATAGGTTGTTAAATCTTCTTTGTTTAGTAGTTTTGATAATTTGAACTCTGGCAAATTTGATTAAATAAAATTAATTCTTTCAAAAAACCAATATAGCCCAATACTAGAAATTAATATAGAAGATGGAACTTGAAATAAGATTCTGTAATTTTTATTTTTTGCAAAATTTAAAGCAATCAATAGATATAAAACCAATACTATAGAAATTTGCGCTACTTCAATACCAAAATTAAAAGATACAAGATTTATAAATAAGTCTGTACTCCTATAACCAATATCACTTAAAACTAATGCAAATCCTAAACCATGAAGTAATCCAAAAAACAAAATTACAACATATCTTAAATATTCTTTTATATATTTTTTAAAAATATTTTCTAATCCAATATAAACTATAGAGAGTGCAATGATAGGTTCAACAATTTGAGGATTGATTCTCATTAAAGATAAAGAAACAAATATAAGAGTAATTGAATGAGCAATAGTAAAGATAGTTATTTGAGAAATTAATTTTTTTAAAGATGATGAAAATAAAAAAAGTCCAAATATGAACAAAATATGATCTAATCCTTTTGGAATTATATGCTGAACTCCTAGTACAAAAAATTTTGTGAAACTGTTAATTGTTTTACTAAAATTATTTTCATAAAATAAAAATTGACTTGATTCAATTCCTGATTGCAAATATTCTGTAACTAACTCTTCTTCTAATTTGTAATTATTATTCTCTCTTAAAATAATAGGGCCATAGTTTTTAACCCACCTAAATGTAAATTGTTCAGAATTTTTATCTAATAAAACTTTAAAATAAACATGTGTATCTCTACTTATTTCAAAATTTTTAATATCTTCAACTTCAGTTTTAATTAAAGTAATTTTCTTTGATTCATTGTTAATTTTAATATCAATATTAGAACTTATTTCAATCCAAGAGTTTTGAAACATTTGTTCAAGGTCTTTTTTGCTTAAAATTCTAAATTTATCATAAATTTCACTTAGTGATGAAGAGTCTGTATTAGAAACAGTAGATGCATCAATATTAGATAATATCAATTCAGCGTTTAATCTTATTTTAAAATTTAAATAATTTTCATCATAGGTAAAATCTGCAATAGATGGCTTAATTTCATGGCTAATAGAAGATGTTGAAAATAAATATACAAAAACAACAAGAATTAAAAATAGATATAATTTTATAATTTTAATATAAGAGTACATGATGATAATTTATATAAAACGATTAATATTTATTATAATCTTATCTTCAATAACTAATATCTCTTTAAGTCATGAATTTTGGATTGATCCAAAAAATTATCACTTATCAAATGATGAAAAAGCTATAGCCAATATATTCATAGGAGAAAACTTCGAAGGGTCACCAATACCATTTACTAAAGAATATTTTAAAATTTCATTCCTTCATTCTAAAGATGGTAAATCTAAAATTAAAGGTAGATTAGGAGATATTCCTGCTCTAAATATTAAAAAAATGTCCAAAGGTTTAAATGTAATACAGATTGAATCAGTAACTAAATATGTTGAATATAAAAAATTAGTAAAATTTGAAATATTTACAAGGGAAAAAGGATATCCAAATTTAGCACAAAAACATAAAGAAAATAACTATCCAGATAATTTTTTTGAAAGTTATAAAAGATATGCAAAGTCATTAATTAGTGTAGAAAATTTTAATGGTTTAGATATCGATACAAATATGGACTTTGAATTAATATTTTTAGATAATCCTCTTAAAAATTTAAATGAAAGTAAAAAAATTCTATTAGAATATAAAAATAAAATACTAGTTAATCATAAGGTTTCTATTATGAGTTTAAATAATGGTTATTTTAGAAAAGAATATGTTAGAACAAACGAGGATGGACATTTTGATTATCTCTTTAAAAAAAATACAAAATATCTAATTGAAAGTGTTGTTATAATTGAAGGCAGTAATAAGAAAAAAGATAATTATGCTAAATGGCATTCTTTGTGGACTTCATATACTTTAAAAATACCTAATAAATAAGTAAGATTGATTCTGATTAAACATGCAATTCAGATATATCGATCTTTCTCATTAACCTTGTTGATCATTTTATTATTTATGATCTTGTATCAAAAATTTTAGATTTATCTTTTTGTGGATAATAAACTTATTTAGTAAAATAAGCTCTCTTTCTTCTTAAGACTGTAATTATTCTTCCTAATTTTCTTAAATAAGATTTTGCTTTTATCGTTTCAAAAAAGTGTATTATGATTTTAATAAGTTAGAAACTAAAACTATCAATTCGCACATAATGCATAAAATAAGTTTCGATGGTTAAGGAAAACTATGGTTCGATCTAATCACTTATCACGATTAAAAAGTCTAAATCTTAATATTATTTAATTAATATTAGATAATTATTAATATTAATTTTAACTTTGAGAATTCAGCTCTTCAAATTTTTTTAAACATCTTATTATATCTTTGCGTTCTAATTTAGATTTTATTTTCTCTAAATTAATATCGTTAATAACATTTTTATCTATCTTACCTTTAGAAGGTTTAAAAGAGGAATTACTATATAAAGATTCACCATTAAATGTAGGTGTAAGTAATATATTATGATATTTAATATTAATTTTACTACAAATTAATTTCATGGCAGCCTCTGTTTCATTAATAAGTTGATTAAAATTTATAAGAATAATTCTATTTTTAAATAATTTTTTAAACTTTAAAGAATTATCAAAATTTTTTTCCCAAATTTTAAGCAATTCATTTAATTCTGTACTAAAACTTTTTTTACCTACATTTTTAGCACTTCTTATCCAAGTCAGAGGATCCCTAATTATAGATATGATGTATCCTTTTGGATATATTTGAAAAAAAAGCTTTATATTTTCTTCAAAAAAAATAAATTTAGGCAAATGAGTGACTATAAATTTTTTATTATCATAGGTGCTAGAATAATTTTCAAATGAATTAAAAAAACTTGTAAAATAGGCGTTAAAGTTATTTCTTAAATTCTTATCTTTTAATTCATTAAAAATATATTTTTGTAAATATGGGTTAAAATTAAATCTATTATTATTAAAAATTTTTTCACTTTTTTTAGATCTTTTACTAAAATTTTTGGTCTTAATAGACTCTCGTAATACTCTATCAACCAAGGGGGAAAAATGAAAACTTCCATTATACCACTGTGATTTTGGTTTGCGTAAAATCAACTCACTTGGATAAGAAAAAATTTCAAAATGATCATCAAATAATTGGTTTAAGAGGGTTCCACCTGATCTTTGTACCTGACCAATCAAAATTAAATTACAGTCTATTAGTTTATTTTTTTTTCGTAAAATAAAAAATTTTTTAAAAAAATATTTTAAATTAAATTTTGTAAAATAGATATTATCGATTAATTTCTGATTATATATCAAATTTTTATATATAAATTTTGATGTTATTGATAAAAATAATATTACAAAAGTTGGGAAAAATTTTTTAAATTGATCTTTGAAACCATGGTATGTTTTTATCATTTAGTAAATAAAATTATAAATCATAAATTTTATTAATAAAGCATATATTAAGTTTACTTGTGAATTATATTGATTTTTTGAAGTCTCTATTTAAATATCATTTAAGATTTTATAATATTCTATAATATCACGTATGCATAATATGAGTAGTAGTAATTTAGTAAAAGATTTTTTTTATGGCCGTATTAAATTGTGGAAATCTTTTTGGATAGTTGGAGAATTAATTTATGGTTTTGTAATACTATTATTGTTACAGATAGATAAATTTTTTTTATCTTACCCATCAGATAATTCAAATAATATTTCAATCTTTAACTTAAATAACTTAAGTTTAATATCAAAACTGTTTTTAATAATTTGGACTTTGTTTATTGCAGTTGGAGTTTGGAGATCAACAGAAAACTATAAAGGAAGTATATTTATTATATTATTTATTTTTATTTATTATGGTTATAGAGTATTTTCTTTAAGATTATTATTTTAATTTTCTGATTAATATTTCATTTAATATTTTTGGATTGGCTTTACCTTTAGTCAATTTCATTCCTTGACCAACAAAGTAACCTAATAGCTTATCTTTTCCTCCTAAATATTGCTCTACCATTCTGGGATTATCTGCAATGACTTCATCAATAACTTTTTCTATTTCTCCTTGATCTGTAACTTGCTTTAATCCTTTCTCATCTACAATTTGTCTAGCAGTTTTTCCTTTAGTAAACATTTCTTCTAATACATCTTTAGCAATTTTACCTGAAATTTCATTTGTAGAAATTAATTTAATAAGCTGTCCTAAATTTTCAGGTGATACAGGAGAGTTATTTAAATTAAGATTATTTTTGTTTAATAGCGAAAACAGTTCGGAAGTAATCCAATTCACAAGTATTTTAGCATATTTTTTTAATTCTGGATCTGAATTTATTGATTTATTAAAATAATCTGATGTTTGTTTATCTGCAGTTAAAACTGAGGCATCATAATTAGACAATTTATAAATCTCAATAAAATTGTTTTTTAATTCATCTGGTAGTTTGGGAATTGATGATTTTATTATTTCTATTTCTTTTTCTAAAATTTCTAATGGTAGTAAATCTGGATCAGGAAAATATCTATAATCATGAGCTTCTTCCTTATTTCTCATCGGCCTAGTTTTACCTGTTGAGGTATTAAACAACATAGTGTTTTGTTCTATAGATCCTCCAGATTCTAATATTTCAATTTGTCGTTTTGCTTCATAATTAATAGCCTGTTTTATAAATTTAATAGAGTTTAAGTTTTTAATTTCACAACGAGTGCCATATTCATCACCAGGTTTTCTTACTGAAATATTTACATCAGCTCTTAACGAACCCTCTTGCATATTTCCATCACATGTATTTAAATACATCAAAATTGATCTAATTTTGGATATATACATTCCAGCTTCATCAGCCGTTCTAATATCAGGCTCACTAACAATTTCCATTAAAGCAACACCAGATCTATTAAGATCTACATACGTTTTTGAGGGATTTTGATCGTGTAAACTTTTACCAGCATCTTGTTCTAAATGTAATCTTACAATTCTAATATCTTTTGACGTTCCATCTTTAAAATCAATTGTAACTTTTCCTTCTCCAACAATTGGATATTTATACTGGCTAATTTGATATCCTTGTGGGAGATCAGCATAAAAGTAATTTTTTCTATCAAAGACAGAATAATTATTAATTTTAGCATTTAAACCGACTCCGGTTTTTACTGCCTGCTCCACGCAATACTTATTAATAACAGGCAACATTCCTGGCATAGCAGCATCGACTAAAGACACTTGACTATTTGGTGATGAGCCAAATTTTGTTGATGATGAAGAAAATAATTTAGAATTTGATTTTACTTGAGCATGTATTTCAATACCGATTACCATCTCCCAATCATGCTTTTCACCTTTTATTAAATTATTCATATGATCTTTCTAAAGATACAGCGGTATTAAAAACTTGTTGTTCATCAAAATGTTTTCCTAATATTTGAATACCTAGAGGTAAATTATTTTTATCTTTTCCAAAGGGAATGGAAATACCTGGTAGGCCGGCTAAAGAAGCAGGAACCGTAAACACATCATTTAAATACATTTTAATGGGATCATTTTGTTTTTCATTTAAGGGAAATGCAGCACTTGGTGCAGTAGGAGTAACTATAAAATCACATTCTTTAAAAGCTTTATTAAAATCATCAGCAATTAATTTTCTTACTTTTTGTGCCTTAAGATAATATGCATCATAATAGCCTGCAGATAATACGTAGGTTCCTATTAAAATTCTTCTTTTTACTTCTCTTCCAAAACCTTGAGCTCTTGTATTTTCATACATCTCATCAAGAGAATTAATTTCATCAGATCTAAAACCATATTTTACTCCATCATAACGAGCTAAATTTGAGGAAGCTTCAGCGGGAGCAATTATATAATATGTAGGAAGTGCATATTTTGTATGAGGAAGTGAAATATTTTTAATTTTTACACCTTTTTTTTCTAAAACCTTGATAGCATCTTCCCATATTTGACTTATTTCTATTGGTGTACCATCAATAGAATACTCTTTTGGTATACCAACAGTTTTCCCATTTAGATCATCATCTAAATTTTCAAAATAATTTGGAATATCTACTTTAGCACTTGTACTATCTCTTTGATCAAACCCAGCGATTGATTGTAATAATATTGATGCATCTTCAACATTATGAGAAAAAATTCCTGCTTGATCCAAACTAGATGCAAATGCAGCTATACCCCATCGTGAACATAAACCATATGTTGGTTTGATACCAACAACACCGCAAAAGCTAGCTGGCTGTCTTATAGATCCACCTGTATCTGTTCCAGTTGCCCCTAAACATAAATCTGCAGCAACTGCTGCTGCGGAACCGCCAGAAGATCCACCAGGAGCTAAAGGCTCATTCTCTTTTGATAATGGATTAATTGTATTTCCAAAAAAACTTGTATTAGTAGCTGAGCCCATAGCAAACTCATCTAAATTTGTTTTACCAACAAAAATAGATCCTTCATCTAATAATTTTTGAGTAACAAATGATTCATAAGTTGGATTAAAATTTTCTAAAATCTTTGAAGCTGCGGTTGTAGGCATACTTTTAGTACAAAATAGATCCTTGATTGCAATCGGAATGCCTTTTAATTTTTTTGCTGAATTATCTTTCTCTAAGTTATCTATCTGCTTTAAAACATTCTCTTCACTAAAATGAATAAACACATTTAAATTATCTTTTTCCTTAATTCTTTTTAAATAATCCTGATTTAATTCTCTTATTGATATTTTTTTTGACTCGAGATCTTTTAACGTTTGTTTTAAAGATGATTTAGACATTATTCTACCACTTTTGGTACTGCAAAAAAACCTTCGAGTTTATCAGGAGCATTTTCAAGAATTTCCTCACTAGAATTAGTATCATTAGATACATCTTCTCTTTTAGGTAAAATTGATGATGATATGTTACTTAACGGTTCTACATTTTCAGTATTAACTTCATTTAACTGCTCTACCCAGTCTAAAATGGAATTAAGATCCTTAATATAATCTTCAGATTCTTTATCATCTAACTTTATTCTAGATAGACGAGCAATTTTATTTATAGTATTTTTATCAATCTTCAATTTATGAGCTCCATTATATGAATGATCAAAATAATTTAATCGATGGTCTTAATACATCACAAATACTTGTAGGTCTAGACCTAGGAACTAAAACGATTGGTGTTGCAGTAAGCGATAGATCAAAAATAATCGCTACACCTCTTTCAATTATCCAAAGAAAAGGAACTAATAAAGATTTAATTGTCATGAAAGATATTTTGAAAGAGTATGAAATTGGAGGATTTATTCTTGGTCTGCCGATTAGCCTGGATAATAGTGAAAACAAACAAAGCCAATTAGTAAGAGATTTTAATATTAATCTTCAAACGTTTTTTAAGAAACCTACAGCTCTTTGGGATGAAAGATTTTCATCAGATGTAATCTTTAAAGATATGAGAAAAGCCAATTTGAGTAAAACAAAGATAAAAAGTAAACTTGATCAACAATCGGCTGCTTATATCTTACAAGGATATTTAGATAGATATAGAAATAATTAATAAATTAGTTTACACATACTTACACATTATTGACACATATGAATTCAAAGCTTCTTAAATCAGGACACATAAAATTGTATAAAAGAGAAAATTCAAAATATTGGCAAATGAAAGTGAAAATGCCAAAATTAAAAGCAATCAGATCATCTACAGGTTCAAAAATTCTTAAAGATGCAGAAAAAATAGCTTTAAAATATTATTCATCAATTTCTTCAAAAACAAATATCAAATTAAAAAGAAGTAAAAATATTTTTAAAAAAATTCATTTAGTAGAAACAGCTGATTTAACCAAGAAAGAAATTGAGCACATCTTAGATGAATCTAAAAAATATATAACTTTTAATAAAAGAAAAATTAAAAAAATTAATGTTTTAGAAGGAAGAACAATATTTAATCTTTTTTTTGAAGATTCAACAAGAACAAGAACAAGTTTTGAAGTTGCTGCTAAAAGGCTAGGAGCAGATCTCATTAATGTAGTGGTAAAAGATAGTTCAATTAATAAAGGTGAGACCTTACTCGATACAATGACTACTATTAATTCAATGAATCCTGACGTTTTAATTGTCAGACATCCGGAGGAAGGAATTAGTAAAAAAATTTCAGAAACAGTAGATGCGTCTGTAATTAACGCTGGTGATGGTAGTCATGAACATCCTACACAAGCGTTGTTAGATGCACTTACTATAAAAAATAAATTTGAAAATTTTTCAAAATTAAAAATTGCTATATGCGGGGATATTTTACATAGCCGAGTTGCTCGATCAAACATAATAATACTATCAAAGTTAGGCGCAAAAATAAATGTTATTGGGCCTAAGGAATGGTTACCAAAAAGTTTAAATCAACTACCTGTGAATGTTTATACGGAAATGAAAAAGGGATTACAAAATTGTGATATTGTTATGATGCTACGTATTCAAAAAGAAAGAATAGTTGGGAAAATAATGCCAAATCAAAAGACTTATTTTAAAAAGTATGGATTAGATTACAATAAACTTAAATATGCAAAAAAAAATGCTTTCGTTATGCATCCAGGTCCAATGAACCGTGGTGTTGAAATAGACTCGAAACTTGCCGATGACGTCACGAGGAGTTTAATACAAGAACAGGTCGCTATGGGCGTTGCAATACGAATGACATGCTTAGAATTAATTATTAAAAACAGAGATGACTTTAGTAAGTAGTTTATTATTAATCATATTTTTTTATATAATAGGATCATTACCCTTTGCATTGATTTTTACAAAATTATTTGGCTTGGGGGATATTAGAAAGGTTGGTTCTGGAAATGTAGGTGCAACTAATGTTTTAAGAACAGGAAATAAATTTGTAGCATTCATTGTTGTTTGTTTTGATATTTTCAAAGGCTTTGTTCCATTCTTAATTTTACAAATGTATTTTCAAGATATTTCTTTATTGAATAAAATACTTCTCTGTCACTTTGCCATATTAGGTCATATCTATCCTGTTTGGTTAAAATTCAAAGGTGGAAAAGGAGTGGCAACGTATATTGGTTTCTTATTTGGTCTTAATCCTTACATTGCACTTTTATTTTTATTAGTATGGCTTGTTACTGCTTTTGTAAGTAAATACTCTTCTCTTGGATCTTTAATTGGAGTTTTAGTAGCTCCAGCTTATTATATTTTTATTAATTTTAATTTTTATACTCTAATTTTCTTTATTTATTTAACTTTAATTATTTTTCTTAAACATACAGAAAACATTAAAAGACTTGTAAACAAAACTGAAAATAAAATTAAATTATCCAAGTAAAAATATACTTTTTTTTAAAATTTCTTGACGAATTATCTTTAAACTGAAATTTGGGGCCCAAATTTATGAATGTATTGATTGTTGAATCACCATCGAAGGCAAAGTCAATTAATAAATATTTAGGCTCTGACTTCAAAGTTCTCGCAAGTGTTGGGCATGTCCGAGATTTATCAGCAAAAAATGATGCGATAGATACTGAAAATGATTTCCAAATGAAATGGGAAACCAGTGATCGTGGAAAAAAAGTGATAAAAGAAATAACAGATGCTGCAAAAAAATCTAAAAATTTATATCTAGCCACTGACCCCGACCGTGAAGGTGAAGCCATAGCTTGGCATGTTGAAAAACTACTTAGAGATAATTCTTCACTTTCAAAATTAAATATTCACCGAGTTACATTTAATGAAATTACAAAAAATGCAGTTCTTGATAGTCTTAAAGAGCCAAGAGAAATAGATGAAAATTTGGTAAATGCTTATCTTGCAAGAAGAGCTTTAGATTTTCTTGTCGGTTTTACACTTTCTCCAGTTCTATGGAGAAAGTTACCAGGTTCAAAATCAGCGGGTAGAGTACAATCTGTTGCCTTAAGAATAATTAGTGAAAGAGAACTTGAAATAGAAAAATTTATTCCACAGGAATATTGGTCTTTACAAGGCGAGTTTAGAAATAAAGAAGATAAAATAATTAATTCCAGACTTACAGTTTATGATGGGAATAAAGTAGATAAACTTGATATTAAAAACGAGAGTGAAGCAACAAAAATATTTAATGATATTAAAAATTCTACTTTCACTGTTGGAAATATTACTAAAAAGGAAGCTAGAAGAAATCCCTACCCTGCTTTTACTACATCTACCATGCAAATTGAGTCTAGTCGTAAACTTGGTCTTAGCGCGAGCCAAACAATGCGCACAGCTCAAAGTCTTTATGAAGGAACAGAAATTAAAGGAGAAACAACCGGCTTAATAACTTATATGCGAACAGACAGTGTCGTCATGTCAAAAGAAGCTATTAATCAAGTTCGAGGTTTTGTTACTGATAATTACGGTGCAAACTATTTACCAGAAGCACCAAGAGTTTATAAATCGAAGGCTAAAAATGCCCAAGAAGCACATGAATGTATTAGACCAACAAATATTTACCTAACACCAAAAGATATTAAGCAATACATTACTTTAGAAGAATACAAGCTATATGAAATTATTTGGCAAAGAGCGGTAAGTTCACAAATGGCGAGTGCTGTATTAGATCAAGTAGCTGTTGATATTACAAACGAAAATAAAAAAATTGTTTTACGAGCAAACGGATCGACAATTAAGTTTCCTGGAATGTACAAAGTTTATCAAGAAGCTAAAGATGATGATAAAGATGAAGAAAAAGAAACAATTCTTCCTGCAATGAGTGAAGGAGAGAGTTTAAATTTAAAAGAAGTTGAAAAGACACAACATTTTACGTCTCCTCCTCCTCGTTACACCGAAGCAAGCTTAGTTAAAAAACTTGAAGAACTTGGTATTGGCAGACCCTCTACTTATGCTTCTATTATTAAAGTTCTACAAGATAGAGATTATGTAATTTTAGATAAAAAACGTTTTAATCCTCATGATAGAGGAAGAATAGTATCGATATTTTTAGAGAAATATTTCAATCAATATGTAGAATATGATTTTACCGCTGATCTTGAAAATCAACTTGATGAAATTTCTGATGGTAAGCTTGATTGGAAAGAGGTTCTAAGAAAATTTTGGGAAACGTTTAAACAACTTTGTGATGAAACCGTAGGTAAATCCAACAGAGAGGTTATTGATGTTCTAGATGAAGCCTTGGGTCCACATTTCTTTCCGCCAAACGGAGCAGATGAAAAAAGGAAGTGTCCAACCTGTGATAATGGAAGACTAGGAATAAAAGTTGGCAAGTTTGGAGGTTTTATTGGTTGCTCTAATTATCCTGATTGCAAATACACGGTTCAGTTTAATCAACTAAATGACAAAGATGGCGCTGCTCTTAGTGGACCAAAAGAAATTGGTATTTATCCTGAAACAGGAGAAATGATTACTCTTCGAAAAGGTCCTTATGGATTTTATATGCAAGTTGGTGAAGGGACAAAAGAAAAGAAACCAAAAAGAGTCTCTATTCCTAAAAATTTTGAACCAGATGAAATAGGATTAAACACAGCAATCCAACTACTTGGCTTACCACGTAAATTAGGATTTCATCCAGAAACAAATAAAACGGTTAGTGCCGGTATTGGAATGTATGGACCATATATTTTGCATGATAAAAAATATAAAGCTCTCGAAAAAACAGATAACATTCTTGATATTGAACTTGAAAGAGCCATTGAATTAATTGCTAAACCTACACAGAGAGGTAATGCGACTTTAAAAACATTTGGAGAGCATCCAACAGAAAAGAAAAATATTACTGCCCATGATGGAAAATTTGGACCATATGTAAAATGTGGAAAAATAAATGCTTCAATTCTTGGTGATCAAGCAATTGATAGCTTAAAACTAGAAGATGCCATTAGGTTAATTGATGAAAGAAAAGCTAAAATGGGTCTCAAAAAAAAGAAAAAAACAGTTAAGAATTGAATTAAGCTGAAATAGTTTTAAATAGAGAATATGGCAAAAAATATATCTCTATCAACAATTAAAACTTTCAAAAATAAATTTCTAAGAAATAATAAAAATACAGCATCAAGAAATGCATTAATTAAAAATGATTTAGCCAATGTTGCACTCAATTGGGAAAACTTTAGTCAAATCAATCATAATTTTTCTAATCTAATAAAAAAAGAACTACCTGCAACAAACCAAATGGCATCAGGTAGATGTTGGGGATTTGCAGGATTAAATCTTATGCGTTTGCAAGTTGTTGATAGTCTTGAACTAAATACATTTGAGTTTTCACAAAATTATTTCATGTTTTGGGATAAGTTAGAGAAAGCAAATTATTTTTTAGAGAATATTATCAAATCAAGAGATGAAGCATATGAGAGTAGATTAATAACTCATCTTTTAAAAGCACCTGTGCAAGATGGCGGACAGTGGGATATGTTTGTAAACTTAATTAATAAGTATGGTGCAGTACCTAAAGATGTAATGCCTGAAACAAATCATAGCAGTAAATCTGGTGCTATGAATTATATATTGACTCACAAATTAAGAGAGTTTGCCTCTATACTAAGAAAAAAACCAGCAAAAAATTCTTCAGCTCTTAAAAAAGATATGATGGAAACAATCTATAATTTACTGGCAATGTTTCTTGGTCAACCACCAGATGTTATTAATTGGTCTACTAGAAATAAAGATAACAGACACATTGTTATTTCTGACATGACACCAATTGATTTCTGCAAAAAATATGCTGATATCAATATTAAAGATAAAATTTGCTTAATTCATGCTCCAATGAGCAATAAAAAATTTAATACAATGTACACGGTTGAATATCTTGGTAATGTTGTTGAAGGACAAATTATTAAATATTTAAATGTAGATATTAAAGAATTAAAAAAATCTGCGATGGACTCAATAAAAAACAATGAAGCCGTATGGTTTGGTTGTGATGTTGGGAAACGTTTTAGTCGTGATATGGGTGTACTTGATATGGGGATTTATGACTATGAAAATGTCTTCCAAACTTCATTTAAGATGAATAAACAAACTCGTTTGGAGTATGGTGATAGTGAAATGACCCATGCCATGCTCTTAACAGGAGTGGATATTAAAAAAAGAAATTCAACTAAATGGAAAATTGAAAATAGCTGGGGAACGAAAAGTGGTAATCAAGGGTATATGATGATGACTGATGAATGGTTTGATGAATATACCTATGAAGTTGTCATCGATAAAAAATATCTAAACAAAAGACTGTTAAAATATTTAAATATGGAACCAGTGGCACTTGCTCCGTGGGATCCTATGGGAGCTCTAGCAAAATAATTAAGTTTTTGATATTTTTGAAATATCTACTCTATAATAATTATTAGAATTAAATGCTAATTTTATAAGATATGGTAATGTTGTTTTATAGAAATGAAATAACCCATAAAATGGCTCAGGTAGTTCGTCTTTAATTTCATTGCGTAGTTTTTTAAGGTTATAAGAAGGCACCATTGGAAAAAGATGGTGCTCTAGGTGATACTCCATATGCCAATAATAAAAACTTAATATTGGATTTAAAATAATTGTGTGAGTGCTTAATCGATGATCGTTAGTATCAAATTTTGCTGCAAGATGCTGAGTAACATTTACGGCAAAGTGCAGAGGTCTGCCAACAAATGGTGGTAAAAAATAAAAAATAAGTAACCATAACGTTTGCAAATAAATTGAAGAGGTGATGATTAAAACCCAAAAGAACAATATAATTCTAGCATTCCGAATAATTTTGTTCCACTGATTTTTTGGAGCTGATATTATATTACTTGGGCTCATTATTCCAAAAGCAAGCATAGTCACTTTAACAAAACTTGACTGATGAATATAAAACAAATCGGTTAAAGGGATAAATTTAAGAAAAAATTTGATCAAATCCGTAGGTCTTGAAACTTCAATTTCATGATCATACTCTCCTTCTGTTTGTAATGTGTTTGAATGATGAAAAGTATGACTCCATCTAAAGCTTAGAGGTTCTGAATGTAATTGAAAAAAAGAAATATAACAGAATAATTCATTGATCCATCGAGATTTGAAAGCTGTCCGGTGAATTGTTTCATGTCCATTAGCTACAGCAAATGTATAAATTGTAGAATAAATAAAAAAAAATATTATAAAAAACCACGTTCCCCAATAAATGAAAGAAAGATAACCGAAAATAATTAGAGATAAAAAGTAAATTGCAAAATGAAAAAGTCCTGGAATATCACTTCTTTTTGATAATTCTTTTAATTTATTTTTATCAATTTTAGGCTTAAACCAAGTTGATGAATCTACGTGCATAGTAACTAATTATATTTTAATATTAATATTTTAAATATGAATAAAGAAAACGCAAGTAAACTCTGGAAGCTAATTCAAGAAACAGGAGATTTTTTAAGAGGCAAATTACCAGACCATCCAAATCATCCAAAGGGCAGAAATCCCTATGCTCATGTTGCTTTAGAAGTAAAAAATCATTTTGGTATGACATATAAAGATATACCAGATGATAAATTTAATGATGTTACTGATTATCTTGAAATATTAAAATCTAATCCTGAGTAATAATATTATTTTTATTTTGAATTGGTAAAAAAATAATAAATATTGAAACTAAAGCCATCATAACTGCGTTAATTAAAAATAAATAAGTAAACTCTAGAGTAATTGAATATATTTCTGAAATTAAAAGTACTGATATTGGCCCTGGACCAAATGCTAAAATAAATTTGATTCCATATACAACACCATGATATTTTTGTGGTGTAAATTTACCAAGTAAGAGGTTTTCTGTAGGAAGAATACTAGCATTGAATACAGCTGCCAGAATACATAATACCACAAGGGAGTAGCCGGATATGTATGCTATTCCTAGATAGCATGGAAATTGGAGAAATATACCAATTAAGTAAATAGTTTTTAGATTAAAACGATCAGCAAGCAATCCTCCAACAAATGTTGTAGCACCAGAGATAAAATAGATAACCGCTATCATAAATCCAATTTGAATAGAGTTTACATTACCAATTCGTATTTCGAAAACTTTTGGTAAGGCTGTTTGCGTATTATGAAAAGATAAGCCAAGGGCAAACATTGATAAAAGCATTATTAATGCAATTAAAATCATTTCGCTACGTGAATGGTCTTGCTGATCATTTTTAATAAAATAATTTTTGTAAGATATTTTATCAATCAGGATTAAATAAATCAGAATAAATCCAATAATGATAGATATTAAACCTGGTAAAATAAATGCTAGTTGCCAATTAAGTAATTCTGTCAGAGTACCAGCTATAAATGCTCCAGACCCTATCCCTACTCCACCGAAAATACCATTAACACCAAGAGCTCTGCCTTGTTTATTTGCAGCATGTATTACCCAAGGAATACCTACAGGATGATAAATTGAGCAGAAAAGGCCTAATAGTGATAATGAAAAAAATAAATAAGAAACTGATGTGCTCAAACCACAAAATATAGAAGCTAATCCCATTCCAATAAACATTATTGTCATTGTTCCTGAACGGGACCATTTATCACTTAACCATCCAAAAGGAATTGCCCCTAAACCAATTAGTAGAGCACCAAGAGACCATAGTCTAATTAATTGATCGTAAGAAATATTCCATTCTTTTTCTATCGTCAGAACAATGACAAAATAAAATGCTGCAAACATATGCATAAGCGCATGACCTATTGAAGAAAATAGGAGTGTATAAAAAGTATTATTCAAACTCTTCGTAATTAATAGAAAGAGAATTTACACAATATCTTTTACCAGTTGGCTCTGGGCCATCATCAAAGACATGGCCTAAATGGGCATCACATTTAGCACACATAATTTCTATACGTACCATTCCATGGGATCTATCAGTTTCTGTTTTTATTGCTTCAGGTGATATTTGTTCAAAAAAACTTGGCCATCCACAATAAGAATCATATTTTGTTGAACTATTAAATAATTCATTACCACAGCATTTACATTTAAAAATACCGCCATTAATAATTTCAAAATTTTTACCAGAAAAAGGAGGCTCTGTTCCCTTTTGTCTTGTTACATAATATTCATCTTCTGTGAGAAGAGACTTCCATTCTTGATCAGTTTTGATTATTTTGTTCATTTTTATATCTTATATTAGATAATATAATTCCTGTAATTATAAAAAAAACACCAACAATATGAAATATTGCAAAACTTTCATTTAAAAAGGTTATTGCCCAAATTGCAGCAAAGACAGGTATAAAGTGCAAAAATAAACCAGCTCTATTTGGTCCAATTAAATATACACCTTTATTCCAAGCAAAATACGCAGCAATACTTGCAAAGATAGCAACATAAATAATAATAAAAAAATCATAAGAAGATGAAAGTAAAAAAGTACCATTAAAAGACTCAAAAAGATAAAATGGAATAATAAAAAATAAACCAATAATAATCATTACTTCTAAACTTGCTAATTGTGGAATTGATGTATCCATTTTTTTTAACAGTACTGAATATAAGCACCAAGATATTACAGCAGCAAACATCCATATATCTCCAATAGTAAAATTTAGAGTATATAAATTATTTAAATTTCCTTTTAAAATTATTGCTAAAGCGCCTAATAAAGATAAAATTATACCAATTAATTGCAGTTTTGAGATTTTAGTTCGAAACATTAACCAAGAAAAACCAATCATAATTACTGGTGCAGTAGATGCCATTATAGTAGAATTTAAAACTAAAGTAGTCTGTAATGAAATATATGTAAATGAGTTAAATATTGTAACACTTAAAATACTTAATATAGTCATTAGTAAAAAGTTTTCTTTGTAATACTTAAAATTTTTCAAAATACTTTTAAAGGTGAAAGGTAGTAGTAAAAGCAAAGCTAAAGACCATCTAAAAAAACTTAATTTAAATGGTGAAAGATCAGTTATGTGAGCAACTTTTCCAAAAAAAAAATTTCCTGACCAAAATAAAGAAGAGGCTGTTAACAATATGATTGCTAACATTAAGTTTCTTGACATTTATTTATCTACAAGAGTCATGAGGGATGATGTATCAAACCTATTGCCACCATTTTTTTGTACTTCTTCATAATATTTATCAACAATTTTTGTAATAGGAAGAATTGCACCATTTTTATCTGCTTCATTAAAACAAATTGATAAATCCTTACGCATCCAATCAACTGCAAAACCATAATCAAATTTGCCATCGAGCATAGTTCTATATCTATTTTCCATTTGCCATGATTGAGCTGCACCCTTTGATATAACGCTAAGAACCTTTTCCATATCTACATTCGATTTTTTTCCAAAAGCCATTGCTTCAGATAAACCTTGCACTAATCCCGCAATACAAATTTGATTTATCATTTTAGCTATTTGGCCTGATCCAGATGGACCTATAAGTTCAATGGCTTTACCATAAGATGTCAGAACTGACTTAACAGTATTATAATCTTTTTCATCACCACCAATCATAATAGAAAGAACACCATTTTCTGCTCCAGCCTGACCACCAGATACAGGAGCGTCAAGAAAACTCAATTTTTTATCTTTAAGTTTTTGATAATAATTTCTTGCTATCTCTGCAGAAGCTGTTGTGTGATCAACAATTATTGATCCTTCAGTTACTTTTGAAAGAATTCCATCCTCACCTTCCATTACTTCAATAATATCTTCATCGCGTCCTACACACATAAAAACAATTTCTGAATTTTGAGAAGCTTCACCAGGAGTTTTAGCTATGCTTCCTTTGTACTTTTCTACCCATTTTTCTGCTTTAGCAGTTGTTCTATTATAAACAGTTACATTATAGCCATTGTTTTGAAGATGACCTGCCATTGGGTAACCCATTACTCCTAAACCAATAAAAGAAACATTTTTAATACTCATTAATATTCTCCTATTTTTTCTAAAATTTTAAAATTTAAATCTTCTGAATTACTAACAATTAAATTCTTATTCTTTTTTGTAAAGTCATATTTATTTTTATCAAAATCTATATCAGAACCTCCTGCTTCTCTGACAAAAAGAATACCTGGAATATGATCCCAGGGAGATAATTTTGATAAAATAGCAAAATTTCTAATGCCAATACCTATATCTATATATTCAAAACCAATGCATCTATAAGAGTTAACTTCTTTAAATATGTTTTTAAATATTTTTAACTTATCTTTAAATCCTGGTTCCCAATACTTTGTACTTATCGATCCTATAGTTTCTTCAATTATATTTTCTTCTTTTGTAATAATTTTATTATTATTGATATAAGCACCTTCATTTACAATAGCAGAGCACATAGTTTTTTCTAGTGGCTTATATATCCAAGAACGCAAAATTTTTTCTTTAAATGTTAAGGCTATCATAATTGCAAATTTATCCCTACCATTAGCAAAATTTGTTGTTCCATCTATTGGGTCAACAGTCCAACAATATGTATCTTCATTATAAAAATTTAATATATTTTCATTTCTAGAATATTCCTCTTCACCTATAAAATTTGAAGTTGGTAAAATTTTTAACAAATTTTTTTTTATTTCTTTTTCTGCCTCTATATCAGCTGCTGTTACTAAATCAGATCCATTTTTATAATTAATGTCATCATCTGATAAGTTTTTAAATTTTGGCAAAATAATATTTTGACTTACATTAAAACAAATATCCTCTATGTCCTCTTGCTTTATATTATCCATTTATACATGCTTCAATATACATTTCTGCTAGTTTCAATGTAATATTGCCAATTTTACCATTATTAATTTTTTTATTATCAATTTTTAAAATAGGAGTAATAAAACTTCCAGAGCTTGTTAAGAATACTTCATCAGCATTAATTAATTGCTTTTGGGTAAATTGTTTTTCTATTAGTTTAAGTTTAGTTTTTTTTATAATTTTTAAAAGAGATGTTCTAGTTACTCCTTTTAAAATATCGGAATTAGCTGGATGAGTTATTATATTATTTCTTTTTATAATCCAAATATTAGAAGATGTACCCTCAGTTACTTTTCCATTTTGTATTAAAATTGCCTCATAAGCATTTTTCTTTTTGGCCATATTTGCTGCTATAATATTTGGAAGTAAATTTACTGTCTTAATATCACGTCTTTTCCATCGAAGATCTTGGTATGTAATTGTGTTTACCCCTACAAATTTTTTTCCAGGTAAATTAAAACTTTTATCTCTTGTGTATACAATCAAAGTTGGGGTTAAATTTTTTTGATATTTGTGTTCTCTAAATTGAATACCTCTTGTAATTTGTAAATAAATTATACCGTTCCTTGTTTTATTTTTCTTTATTAGATTATGAAAAATATTATTTAAGTTTTTTTTATTGATTGTAAATTTAATTTCTAATTCACGAAGAGAATACTTTAATCTCTTAAGATGAAAATTTAAATCAATTAAATTTTTATCTAAAACTGCGATAACTTCATAAACACTATCTGCAAATTGTAACCCTCTATCCTCTATATGAATTTTTGCTGATTTAAAATTTACAAATTTGTTATTTATATAAGCAAAATTTGGCATTAAATTAAACTTTTGATAAAAGTTTTTCTAGTTTTTTTATGCAGTTTGTTTCAGCAAAAAAAACAACATCATCATTCTCTTTAAATACAGTTTGACTATTAGGAATTATAATTTTTTTATCTCTTACAATGGAGCCAATACGTATTCCTTTTGGCAGTTCTAACTCTTTTAGATTTTTATTACAAAGAAATGATTCTGACTGAATATCTGCCTCTATTACTTCTCCAAAACCTTCACCTATAGAATAATCGTTTCGTATTTTTACACCTCTAACCTTTTCTAAAATTTTAGAAATTGTTATTATTTTTGGATCTATGGTCATATCAACACCTATATTAGATAACAAAGATGAATAATTACTGTTATTAATCAAAGTTATTGATGTGTTGGCCCCTGCTCTTTTAGCTAATAAAGATGATAGTATATTAACTTCATCGTCTTCCGTAATTGATATACAGTAACCTGAATCTGATATGTTTACCTCTTCAAGTATTTGATTGTCTAAGCCATCTCCACATGTAACTGTGATATTTTCTAAATTTGATGCAAGAAATTCTGCTCGTTCTTTATTAGCTTCAATAAGTTCAGTTTTTATATATGTGTCAGAATTTTCAATTAGCTGAGCAAGTGAAAAACCTATATTTCCTCCACCTATAATTACGGCTTTTTTTGCCTGCAATTCTTGATGGCCAAATTCAGATAACACATCTGTCAAATTATCAGTTTCCACTACTAGAAAAATTGTGTCTTTTTTTTCAATTTTAGTTGAAGAATTTACTGTAAATTTTTGATCTCCTCTAAATATAAACATTATGTTCGCAAGATAGTCTGGAAATTTTTCTGATAATTCTCTCACAGACAGGCCTGAATGTAAAAAATTATCTTCACATTTTAGACCAATTAATTTTAATTTTTTATCAGATAATTCAACCATGTCTATTGTGCCAGGAGAAATTAATCTTCTAAATATACCCTTGGCAACTTCTTGTTCTGGAGAAATAATTGCATCTATTGGAAAATTGTTATCATTATATAAGTTTTTCCAATCAGTTTTCAAATAATCTTGTTGTCGTATTCTTGCAATTTTCTTTTTAATTTTAAATAAAGAATGGCCAATTTGGCAAGTAACCATATTAGTTTCATCACTCTTAGTAACTGCAATTAGTATTTCGCAATCATTTGCACCAGCGCTCTCTAAAACTGATGGCATACTAGGAATGCCGTTAATTGTTTTGACATCCAACGTTTCAGATACTTTATTTAATCTATTTTCATTTTCATCAATAACTGTAACTTCGAAATTTTCACGTGATAGTTTATCAGCTATGCTATATCCAACATCTCCAGCACCACAAATAATTGTTTTCATTGATTAGTTATTCTACTTTAATATCAAGTGACTTAAATTTTCTATAAAGAGCAGTTCTTTCCATTCCAGTAAATTCAGAAACTTTAGTTATATTACCATTAAATCTCTTAATTTGCGATATTAAATAATTTTTTTCAAACTCGGATCTAGCTTCCTTAAGAGACAAATCCAATGAATTATTTGAAGAATTTGACGCACTTTCATCACCCATTTGTAGTGCTAAATCATCAACCTCTAACTCTTTTATATTTTGATCTTGATTAAGTATTAGACTTTTCTCTACATAGTTAATTAGTTGAGATATATTTCCAGGCCAATCATACATTTGTAACTTAGTTAAGGCTTTAGAAGAAAATTTAAAATTTAAAATTCCTCCACTTTTTTCATTTAAATAAAAATCAAGAATAGGAAGAACATCATCTCTCCTATCAGAGAGAGATTTAAATTTGATTAAGTCTGTTGAAATTCTATCAAATAACCTTTTAATAAAATTACCTTTTTCAATTTCAATTTCTAAATTTTTCTCAGTAATTGTAATAATTTTATGATTTAATTTAATATCGAGATTTTCAAAAAATTTTTTGTTTTCTAGAAAATTTAAAAGTTTTTTTTGATAAATATTTGGTAATGTTTCAATATTGAGCAGTATTAAAGTGTTATTATTTGATCGATAAAAAATATTTTCATTAATTGAGGCTTTATTTTCCGCAAACATATTATCCAATGCTTCATTTGTAAGTTTTTTAAAATCAATTGATATAGGAAGCTTATCTTTATATTGAGAATTTTGATGTATTAAATTTGTAAAATGTTTTTTTCCTGTTCCAAATGGCCCTTCAATTAATAATCTTGAATTACTTGAAATCTGCTCATTTAAATATTTGTTAATTTTTTTAATGAATTCTGATTTCCCGATTAGTGGTATAGTTTTAATTAAGGTATCTTTTAAATTTTTATTTTCACTCAACAATGATGAACTTTCTATTGCTCTCTTAGTAAGAATAATTAATTTATCACTATTGAATGGCTTTTCTAAAAAATCGTATGCTCCATTTTTTATAGATTTTACTGCAAGATCAACAGTACCATGACCACTTATAATTATAATTGGAATATTGCTATTAATCGATTTGAATTCTTTTAAAATTTCAATACCGTCTAATTTACTGTTAGATAGCCATACATCTAAAATAACTAAATCAGGTTTAATTTCATTGAATTTACTAATTGCTTCATCTGAATTAAGTGCAATTGAAGTATTATAATTTTCATCTTTTAAAATTTCTGAAATAAGAAAACAAATATCTTTTTCATCATCTATAATTAAAACTTTATGCATTGTATTCAAAATTAATTAGTGATGTTGTTCCTGCCATATTTTTATTTTTCTCAATTTTTATTTTACCACCATGATCTTCAATAATTCTTTTTACAATAGATAAACCAAGACCAGTTCCTTTTGTTTTAGTTGTAAAATAAGGTTCAAATATTTTACTCAACATTTTTTCATCAATTCCCACACCATTATCCTTTATTTCAATTTTTATATTTTTAGCATCGGTAGCTATTAATACTTCAACTGCAGGGTTAGGTATTTTTTCCACAGCTTCAATAGCATTTTTAATTAAGTTACTGAAACATCTTGATATTTGAAGAGTGTCAAAATGAAAATAAATATCATTTTCAGGTTTAATTAAATTAAGTTTTATATCCTTCCTTGTGTTAAAATATAAAAGGAATGCCTCTTCTAAACATTTTGATAGGTTATCAAGCTTAATTTCTGCTTCAGGCATTCTTGCAAAAGATGAAAATTCATCAACTAACTTTCCAATATCGTCTACTTGCCTTGATATTGTTTTAGTTAGAAGTGAAATATCTTCCTTATCTGTTTTTGCATCTAAAAATTTCTTTTCTATTCTTTCAGCAGAAAGTTTAATGGGGGTTAGAGGATTTTTAACTTCATGTGCTATCTTTCTTGCAATATCGGACCAAGCAGCATGTTTTTCTGCTAAAATTAATGATGTAGCATCATCTAGGGCAACAACATATCCCTCAATTTTATTATCATTAATCTCTTTAATGACTCTAATATTAAAATTCCTCTGATCATCATATAATGTAAAATCGTATTGAAAATTTAATAATACTTTATTTGAGATTTCAAAATTCTCGAATATTTTTTTCCATTCAGGGAAATAGGATAAAAAATTATCATTTATTTTAAAAGTTTTAGTGCTTCTAAATAGTTTTGTTAGAGTTTTGTTGTATAATAAAATATTAAAATTTTTATCTAAAGAAATTACACCTATTGTTAAAAGGCTTAAGATCGCCTCTATAAAAATTCTTTTTTCTTCATCTTCTTGACTTTTTGATATTAACTCATTTTGTTTATTCTCAATTTCAGAAATCATTTTATTATAAGACGATAATAATACTTTTATCTCTTGAAATTGATCTGCCTCACTAACTTTAGCATCAAAATTCCCTTCTGATATCTTATTCGCTGATTTGATTAAGTTTGTAATTGGTTTACTAAGATTACTAGCTAGATTAAATCCAATCAAAATAGCCACTAATATAAAACAAATGGAGAAAAGAACAAATATCATTGAATAAGTTATTTGAATTCCTGAACTTTCCTCTTCTTTCATAGTATAAATTTCAAATGCCTCTTTTGTAGCGCTAATATGATCCCAGATATTAGTATTTAGATTTCTATTAACCTGCATGTAAACATCATTTAAAAAATTTATTTTTTTATAAGCAGTTATAGAATTTTTATTTAATTGAAAAATATAAACACGATTTTGATTAATAATCTTAAATATTTCATTTGATGGCACTGAAAAATTTTTATTATCAGGATCTTTTAAACTTAAATATATGTTGCCTTCCGTATTAAAAATATAAATACTTGAAATTGTTCTTAAGTTAATAAATTCACTTAAAGCTGATCTAATTGATTGAATATTAACCTCATTATTTTGAGAAACTTTTAATATTTCTCTCATTATTAACTGAGTATCAGACACAATTTCTGCCTGTATTTCATTTTCGTAATTTCTTGCTACAATATTTGAATTTACAACCGCATCCCTTACAGCATCACCATACCAAGTTCTTAATTCTAAATTAAAGAATAATGATGTTATAATAACTAAACCAATGGCTGGTCCTAAAGCCATTGCAGCAAATAAATTTACAAATTTTATATATAATCGAGATTCATCATAACTTTTTCTTCTTCTCACTAAGATCAATACAATTTGTCTAATAATTATGGATATCAATAAAATGACAAAAATTACATCCGCCAATAAAAAAAATTGTAGTCTTCTTGGATCTTTTACTAGATCGTTATTTGGAAGCATTAAGTAGAATGTGATCGAAAAACTCAATATGATTAAAAAGATTAAAAAATAAAAAGATAATCTTGAAAGATGAATAGATTTAAGTAATTTTGATAGGTTAAACACTGTATACTTTAGTTAGTTTTTAAATAATGATAGTAAAACAGTATAGTATATAAATTAAAATGATGAAAAATGCACTTGTAATTCTAGCTGGTGGAAAAGGAAAGAGATTTGGTCAAAAAATTCCAAAACAATTCTTAAAAATTGGGAATACAAATTTTTTAAATTATTTTATTTCAAATTTAGATTTATCAAACTTCGATATTATTAATATTTCAATAGATAAAAAATATCAAAACACTTACTTTAATCATAAGGCTGTTTCTGAGAAAATAAAAATTACCTATTCAAAACCTGGGCTTACAAGACAAATTTCATCTTTTAATGCTTTAAAAAATTTAAAAAAATTTAAAATTAAAAATGTATTAATACATGATGCTGCACGTCCTTTATGTAGTAATAAATTAATTAAAAGAATTATATCCAAATTAGGCAAAAATACTAATGTAATTCCATATGTTGAATATAATGACAGACAACTAATAAAGAAAAGTAAATTGGAAACAAAAGTAATTAATGTACAAACACCCCAGGGTTTTAATTATAATTTAATATTAAAAGAACATATCAAATATAAAAATTTTGAATTTAATGATGATGCTGGGCTATTACAAAAATCAAAAATAAAAATAAATTTGATCAAAGGTGAAAAAAATAATATTAAAATTACTTACCCAGAAGATATTCAGTTATTTAATTTATACAGAAAGCCCATATCAAAATACGGTATTGGTTATGATATTCATCAAATTGATAAAAAAACCAAAAATGGATTAAAATTAGGGGGTGTTAAAATTCCTTTCTCTAAGTTAATTGGTCATTCTGATGCCGACGTTGTACTGCATGCAATTTGTGATAGTATTTTTGGAGCGCTCTCTATGAGAGACATAGGTTATCACTTTCCAAACACAGATAAAAAATGGAAAAATGCAGATTCATCTAAGTTCATTATTTATTGCAGAAAAAAACTTAAAGAAAAAGGTTATTCTGTAATCAATCTAGATATAAATATAATAGCTGAAAAACCTAAAATTAATAAATATGTTTCAAAAATGATTAAAAATATTTCAACATTACTTCAAATTAAAAATACCTCTGTATCTATTAAAGCGACTACAAATGAAAAAATTGGTTTTATTGGTAATGGTGAAGGAATCGCAGCTGAGTCAATAGTTCATATAACAGATGATAAAATTAGCTAATTTTTTTGTATCTTTATCTTTTGCTGGATATATTAAATTAATACCATCTGGAACCTTTGCATCTTTTTTATCAATAGTTATTTTATTTCCTATTGTTGAATACAAAATTATTTCTTTAGAAATATTTGTAGTTATTTTTTTTGTAATCTTTTTACTATCTTTATTTTTTATTAATAAATTCTCTTCACATACCCAATCACATGACTCAAAAATAATAGTTATTGATGAATTCTTAGGAGTATACTTAATTTTAATATTTTATGATCAAATTAAAATAATAAATCCTTATGTAACAATAATGTTAATTTTTATTTTATTTCGTTTTTTTGATATATTGAAAATTTTTCCAGCCAATATAGTAGACAGGAAACTTAAATCAGCTTTTGGTGTAATTCTTGATGATTTAATAGCAGGAATATATACAGTAATAATTCTTTGTATTGTAAATGCCTATTATTAAAAAAGTTATAGATAAATTAATAAAAAAAAATATCTCAATTTCAGTTGCTGAGTCATGCACAGGTGGGCTAATAGCAAACACTATCACAAAATACAGCGGAGTTTCAAAAATTTTCTCTTACGGGATTATTAGTTATTCAAATAAAGCTAAATCTAAATATTTATCTGTTTCAAAAAGTAATCTCTCAAAATTTGGAGCTGTAAGTAAAGAAGTAGCTGAGGACATGATAAATGGTCTGTACAAAAATGAAAAAACAAAAATCTGCATTTCTACAACTGGTATAGCAGGTCCTAATGGTGGGGCAAAGTTAAAGCCAGTAGGATTAGTATATATTGGAATTAAAGTTAATAAAAGTAATTATATTTTCAAGAAAATATACAAAGGAAAACGATTGGACATACAAAGAAAAACTAGAGATTTTATATTTAGCAAAATTAATCAATTAATCTAAAATTTCATCAGCACGAACTTTAAATGATTCAATCATTTTGTTTTCAATTAAAGGAAAAAAAGCTTCAGCAATTTTTTGGTGAAAAAATCGTTTAAATTCAAATTCAACATTAAAATGTATTCTTGTTTGATTTTTTTTTAATGATTCAAAAATCCAATTAGTTTTAAGATCTTTTAAAGGTCCTTCAATATATGTTGTACTTATTGAAAGTTTTTTTTTATCAAAAGTGACGTGAGAACCAAAAGTTTGGGGCATAAAATATTTATACCATACGACCATATCAGCATAAATTTCGTTTTTATTTTTTGAGTGAATTCTCATTGCTGAACACCAAGGAATAAAATATGGATAACTTTCAATATCTAAAACAATATCAAAAAGACCCCTTGCGTCATGATCGACTATTTCCTCCCTATTTGATGACTTCATTGAATTGAATAAAGTTTATTTTTCCTATTTTCTTGCATGATTTTAAAATCATCAGAAGCATGATAACTTGAACGAGTAAGAGGTGATGATGCAACCATTAGAAATCCTTTTGCGTATGCCATTTTTTTGTATTCCTCAAATTCTTCAGGAGTAATAAATTTTTCCAGCTTAGCATGCTTTGGTGTTGGCGGTAAGTATTGTCCTATTGTAATAAAATCAACATTAGCTGCTCTCAAATCATCCATTACTTGATAAACTTCTTCTTTAGTTTCACCTAAACCAACCATCAGACCTGATTTTGTAAATATACTTGGATTTTTTTCTTTAATTTGACTAAGTAAATTTAAACTTACGAAGTATCGTGAACCCGGACGAATTGAAGGGTATAATCTTGGCACTGTTTCTAAATTATGATTGAAGACGTCAGGTAAATTTTTAGATAAAATATCTATAGCTTCAGGTTTATTTTTAAAGTCAGGAGTTAAAATTTCAATTGTGCAACTTGGATTTAAAGATTTAATTGAATCTATTACGTTGATAAAATGTAGTGCTCCACCATCTATTAGGTCATCTCTGTCAACACTTGTAATTACAACATGTTCTAAATTCAATTGCTTAACTGACTCAGCAATTCTTATAGCTTCACCGTGATCAATATAGTGAGGTTTGCCAGTTTTAATATTACAAAATGCGCAAGCTCTAGTACATATATCTCCGAGTATCATAAATGTTGCATGTTTTTTTTGCCAACATTCAGCTATATTTGGACATGCAGCTTCTTCGCATACAGTTACAATTTTTTTGTCTTTTAGGAGTTTATTTGTTTCTTTGAAAAATTTTGAAGTTGGTGCTTTTACTCTAATCCAACTTGGTTTTTTAGGGATTGGATTTGATTTATTTTTAACTTTTTCAGGATGACGTGGTCCACTCATGTAGGTTAAATAACTTCCATATCCATGCTATTCAACCATATTTGGAAGGGATCTTCTAAAATATCGCTAAAATCTTTGAGTAATTTTGCCGCAACGGCACCATCTAGTGATCTATGATCTGCTGAAATAGTAGATTTCATTGTATGTCCTATTTCAATACTGCCAGAGTTCACAACAGGTTTTTCAATTATAGATCCAATTGCAATAATACTTGATTGTGGCGGGTTAATAATTGCTTGAAATTCTGTGATTCCAAACATGCCTAAGTTTGAGATAGTTATAGATCCTCCACTATATTCTTCTGGTAATAATTTATTTTGATTAGCTTTTTTTACTAATGATTTAATTTCTGTTGAGATTTCAGCTAATCCTTTTGTATCGGCTTCTTTAACAATAGGTGTGATCAATCCTTCTTTTAAAGCTACCGCTATTGCAATATCGATATTTTTATATTGATGAATTTTACCATTCACCCAAGAAATATTTGTTTCTGGATTATTCGCTATTGCCATTGCACATGCTTTTACAATGAGATCATTAAACGAGATTTTGATATTACTATTTGAATTTATTTTTTTTCTTAAATTTATTAGCTTATCCATTCTTGTTTCAATTGTAAGATAAAAATGTGGAACCTCATTTTTTGTTTGTGTTGTTCTTTCAGCAATTATTTTTCTAATACTAGATGGCTCAATTACAGAAATATTTTCATCATTGATATGAAGTTCAAAATTTTCAATATCTTTTTTTATTATCCTACCATCAGGTCCAGACCCTTTAATAAGAGTTAGATCAATATTGTTATCTTTCGAAAATTTTTTAACAAACGGTGAGGCAAAATTAGTATTTTGTTTAGTATTTGAATCTTTACTTCTTTCTATTATTTGACTGTTATCTACTTCAGTATTTACTTTAGATGTTTCTGAAACTTCATTTTTTTCTTCACTGCTTACAGTTTGATCTTTATCGTTATAATCTTCTAATCTTTCATCTTTGTTACCATTGATTAGAGCAATGACAGAATTAACAGCAACTTGTTTATCTGGTGTTGTATCAATTA
The DNA here is from genome assembly GCA_902519435.1 of uncultured Alphaproteobacteria bacterium. The sequence goes on along the minus strand of CABYKC010000002.1, from coordinate 32,360 downwards.
AATGTGTAATTTCTCCCTCATCAACTGCCTCAACTTCCATTGTTGCTTTATCTGTTTCAATTTCAGCTAATATATCACCAGCTGAAACAGTATCACCAATATTTACTAGCCACTTATTAATTACACCCTCTGACATTGTGGGTGATAATGCTGGCATTAAAACTTTAATTGCCATTTATTTTATATAACTTACTTTTTTTGCAGCATTTATAATATCATCAACTTGAGGAAGATATAATTTTTCTAAGCTCAATGCGTATGGCATTGGAACATCCGCACTATTAACTTTTATCACTGGTGAGTCTAAATAATCAAATGCATCCCTTTGAACAATATTTGCAATTTCAGAACCAACACTACCAAATGGCCATGACTCTTCGACAGTGATTAATCTATTAGTTTTTTTAACTGAATTTAAAATTGTTTCTGTATCCAAAGGTCGTAAAGTTTGTAAATCAATAATTTCTATATCTAAATTGTATTCCTCTTTAAGTCTTAATGCAGCTTCTTTTGATTTCTGCAACATTATTGAATACGTTACGATCGTTAAATCTTTACCTTCTTTTTCTATATTTGCTTTTCCAATTGGTATTGAGAAGTTAATGTCATTATTAACGGGACCTTTTAATCCATAAAGAATTTCATTTTCTAGAAAAATTACGGGATTTGGATCTGATATTGCAGATCTTAATAAACCTTTTGCGTTATAAGGAGTAGATGGCGCAATGACTTTTAAACCTGGCACTTGAGAATACCAGGAAGAAAAATCCTGACTATGTTGTGCAGCAACTTGAGCCGCAGCACCATTAGGTCCTCTGAAAACAATAGGACAGTTAATTTGTCCTCCAGACATGTAAAGTGTTTTTGCTGCTGAATTTATTATTTGATCAATTGCTTGCATAGAAAAATTAAAAGTCATAAATTCTAAAATTGGTCTCAACCCCTTAAATGCTGCACCAACTGCTAATCCAGTGAAACCATGTTCGGAAATAGGAGTATCTAATACTCTTTCTTTGCCAAATTCCTGAAGAAGACCTTGCGTTACTTTATACGCACCTTGATACTCGGCAACTTCTTCTCCTAATATGAAAACTTTATTATCTTTTCTCATTTCTTCAGCCATAGTGTCTCTTAGTGCTTGACGCATGGTAATTTCTTCTGAGATTAAATTTGTACCTTCTTCTATTTTAGGTGATGGTGTATCGATTATATTATCTTTCTTTGTCTCAATTTTTGTCTCAATATTTTTTTCAATTTTCTTTTCATCAATCACTTTTTCTACGGGAGCTTCTTTTTTTACTTCAACTTTTTCATTTGGATCACCAATAATAGCTATAGCTTTATTTACTGGAATATTCGCCTCACCTTCTTTAAATAAAAGATCTAGAACAACACCTTCATCTACCGCTTCTACCTCCATTGTTGCTTTGTCAGTTTCAATTTCTGCAATCAAATCACCAGCTTTAACAGTATCCCCTTTTTTAATTAACCACTTAGACAGATTACCCTCAGTCATTGTTGGAGATAATGCAGGCATTAAAATTTCTGTGCTCATAATTTATAAATAAACGTCCGTATAAAGCTCACTGTCCTTTGGAAAAGGACTATTAGTTGCAAATTCAGCAGCGTTTTTAATTTCTTCTAAAGTATCTTTATTAATTTTTTCAATTTCATCATTAGTTGCAATTTTTTTCTTTAAAATTTCTGCTTTAACTATTTCAATTGGATCAGTTTGCTTATAGTTATCTAATTCTTCTTTCGTTCTATATTTTGCAGGATCTGACATTGAATGTCCTCTATATCGATATGTTTGTACTTCAATAATATAAGGTCCATTACCTTCTCTGACATACTTACCTGCTTTATCTGCTGCTTCTATAACAGAGAAAACATTCATCCCATCTACCTTCTCACCAGGAATACCAAATGCCTCTCCTCTTTTATATAAATCTAATCCAGCTGCTGCTCTATCTACAGATGTGCCCATTCCATATTTATTATTTTCAATAATATATAAAACAGGAAGCTTCCATAAAGCAGCTAAATTAAAAGCTTCAAAAACTTGTCCATTATTCATTGCTCCATCACCAATATATGTTCTGCATATATTTTTTTCTCCATTATATTTATGTGTGAATGCTATACCTGTTCCAATTGGTACTTGCGCTCCTACAATACCATGACCGCCATAAAAATTATTTTCCTTAGAGAACATATGCATTGAACCACCCTTACCTGCTGAATAACCATCTTCTCTACCAGTCAATTCTGCCATAATACGTTTTGGATCTAATCCCCTAGCAATCATATGGCCATGATCTCTATAAGTTGTTACAACTGAGTCATTTTTATCAATTGTCATTAAAATCCCAACAACAACAGCTTCTTGACCAATATACAAATGACAAAAACCACCTATTTTCCCCATTCCGTAAAGTTGAGCTGCTCTTTCCTCAAATCTTCTAATTTTGAGCATAAAAGAATACATTTTAATGTAATCGGCTTTTTGAAGTTTCTTCATATGATAATCTTTAATTATAATTAGGGTGATTTTTTGTCAAATAAATCAATCTATTCTATAATTATAACTGTTTCGTTTTCTGAAGTAAATCCTGTAACTTTCCTAAATGTCTCATCTAAATAGTCCAAATCTATAGTATTTGGTTGTAATCTTTTAATTCTATCTAGGTAAAATTCATTTTCTTTTTTTAAGGACATATATTGTCCATTGTATTGAGCATTAAGATTTTTAAGACTGAAATATTTCAGTAATCCCCTCTCACCATTTACTAGAAAATACAGAAGATAAACAAATAAAAAAAAAGTAAACAAAAAGGACAAATAAAAATAAAATTTATTTTTTAAAACTAATGATTTGTTCATGTTCTATATAAATAGCATATTTAAGATGGAGACTGTCAATTATTATTTAAAATAGAAGATCCAGCATACTTTGCTTTACCTTGTAATGCTTCTTCAATTCTCAATAATTGATTATATTTTGCCGTTCTATCTGTTCTCGATAATGATCCTGTTTTAATTTGACCTGCTGAAACACCAACTGATAAATCAGCAATCGTCGTATCTTCAGTCTCGCCAGAACGATGTGAAATTATAGTAGTGAAATTATTTTCTTTAGCTAATTTAATTGACTCTAAAGTTTCTTTTAAAGTTCCTATTTGATTTACTTTAACTAAAATAGAATTACCAGCACTCTCTGAAATTCCTTTTTGTAATCTTTTTTTATTTGTAACAAATAAATCATCACCAACTAACTGAACTTTTTTTCCTATTGTTGATGTTAAATTAGACCAACCATCCCAATCATCCTCCGACATTCCATCTTCAATAGAATAAATTGGATAATCATTTACCAATTTCTCTAGATATTTAATCATCTCATCAGAAGACAATATTATTTTTTCTCCTTGTAAATCATATTTATTATTTTTATAAAATTCAGTTGAGGCAACATCAAGTGAAAGATAAATATCTTTTCCAGGTTTAAATCCTGCATCCTCCACTGATTTTAAAACAGTTTCTATGACTTCACTAGAAGTATTTATGTTAGGAGCAAACCCACCTTCATCACCAACATTTGTATTTAAACCTTTTGATTTTAAAAGTGACTTTAATGAATGAAATATTTCGCATCCATATTGAAGTGCTTCTGAAAAATTATTTGCACCAATTGGAGCAACCATAAATTCTTGAATATCAACATCATTATCTGCATGTGAACCACCATTAATAATGTTCATCATTGGAACTGGAAGACTCATTGAATGTTCTTTACCAAGAAAAGAATACAATTCATGACCTTCAGAAGAAGCTAAACATTTTGAAAAAGCTAAACTTGCAGCAAGTGTTGCATTAGCGCCTAAGTTAGATTTATTTTCTGTACCATCAATTTCTAATAAAAAATCATCAAAAGAAGAAATATCTTCAAATGATTTTCCAACTAGTTCATTGGAAATTGTATGATTGATATTTCCTACTGCTTTCAGAACTCCTTTACCTTTGTATTTGGATTTATCATTATCTCGCAATTCTAGAGCCTCATGCACTCCAGTAGATGCTCCACTTGGAACTGCAGCTCTTCCAAAGATAGAATTTTCAAACTCTATATCGCATTCAACAGTTGGATTTCCTCTACTATCTATTATTTGCCTTGCTTTTATATTTGTTATTTTAGGCATTATTTTTCGCTATATCATCAAATTGTTTAAGTTGAATTAATAAATTTTTTAACTCCTTAATATTAATCATATTTGGTCCATCACTTGGGGCATTATCTGGATCATTATGTGTTTCTAAAAATAAACCAGCTACACCAATAGATATGGCAGCTTTGGATAAAGAAGGGATATGTTCTCTTTGACCCCCACTTTTATCGCCCATTCCTCCTGGCTGTTGCACTGAATGAGTTGCATCAAAAATTACAGGATACTCATATTTTTTCATAATATCTATACCTTTAAAATCATTTATAAGAGTATTGTAACCAAAAGTAGTCCCCCTTTCAGTTATAATGATGTTTTTATTATTTGTAGTTTCTATCTTTTTAAAAATATTTTTAACATCAGTTGGTGATAAAAATTGACCTTTTTTAACATTAATAATTTTATTTGTTCTGCCTGCAGCTAGTAATAAATCTGTTTGACGACATAGAAACGCAGGAATTTGGATAATGTCGATAATACTATCTTGTTTTAATTGATTACATTGGTCCTCATTATGGACATCAGTTATTATTGGTAAATTAAAATTAGTTTTAATTTTTTCAAAGATTTTTAATGCGTCATCGAGCTTAATACCTCTATCACTATTAATACTTGATCGATTAGCCTTATCAAAACTAGATTTAAAAATTAAATTAATTCCAACATCATCGCACATGTTATTTAGTTCTTCTGCAATCATTAATGAGTGGCTTTCATTTTCTATTACACATGGGCCTGCAATTAAAACAAATGGAGAATTATTTGAGATAGAAAAATTTTTTAAATTGATATTAATCATTAATTGCAGCCTTTATAAATGATACAAAAAGAGGATGAGGATCTAATGGTCTTGATTTTAACTCTGGATGAAATTGAACTCCTATAAACCATTTATGTTTTTTACTTTCAAGTACTTCAGGCAATAATCCATCTGGCGACATACCACTGAAACAATAACCTTTATTTTCAAATTTTGATAGAAATTTCTGATTTACTTCGTATCTATGTCTATGTCTCTCACTAATTACTCTATTTTTATATATTGAAAAGATTTTTGAATTTTTTTTCAAAATAGCTTTGTATGCTCCAAGACGCATCGTTCCACCCTTATCACTATTTTTATCTCGTTTTTCGATCTTATTTTTATTTACCCATTCTGTCATTAATCCAACAACTGATTTAGTAGTTCTCTTAAATTCTGAGGAATGAGCATGTTTAATTTTAAGTACATTTTGTGCTATTTCAATAACAGCTAGCTGCATTCCAAGACATATTCCAAAAAAAGGAATATTGTTCTCTCTAGCATATTTAATAGCATTAATTTTTCCATTGATACCACGTATACCAAAACCACCAGGAATTAGAATTCCATCATTACCTTTTAATTTTTTTATTAAGCTAATGTTGTTTTCTTTTTCAGAATTAATCCATTTAATATCTACATCAGCATAATTTTCTATTCCTCCATGAACCAATGCTTCATTGAGTGATTTATAGCTATCTTTTAGATTTGTGTATTTTCCTACTACTGCAATTTTAACTTTATGTTTTCTTTTTTTAATTTTTTTTTGAAGATCAATCCAAGGTTTTAAATTTAGTTTGTGATTTTTTGGTTTATAACCCAATTGTTTAAGGAGAACTTCATCCAAACCATATTTTGAATACAATGAAGGAACTTCGTAAATTGACTTAGCGTTCAATGCAGGAATAACTGAATCTTTTTTAACGTTACAAAATAGAGATATTTTAGAAATTGAATCGCTATCTATCGGTTGTTCAGATCTACACATAATGATATCTGGTTGAATACCTGCGTTAAGCAATTCTTTAACTGAATGTTGAGTAGGTTTGGTTTTTAACTCACCTGCTGAACTTAAATATGGAATATAAGTCATATGAATTAATGCTGTTGAAATATTTTTATCATTTCTTAATTGTCGTATTGCTTCTAAAAAAGGTAAGGACTCAATATCTCCAACTGTTCCTCCTATTTCATAAATTGCAATATCTTCATTTTTTAAATCACTATTAATAAATGATTTTATTTCATTGGTAACATGAGGAATTACTTGAATTGTTGAGCCAAGGTAATCTCCCTTCCTTTCTTTTAGAAGAACATTGGAATAAATCTTACCTGAAGACACACTATCTGATTGTTTTGCCGACTGATTTGTAAATCTTTCGTAATGACCAAGATCTAAATCTGTTTCTGCACCATCATCAGTAACGTAAACTTCTCCATGTTGATATGGACTCATTGTTCCTGGATCCACATTTAAATAAGGATCTAACTTTCTAATTCTTACTTTGAATTTTCTGCTTTTAAGGAGAGTTGCTAAAGAGGCTGAGGCTATACCTTTTCCAAGAGAAGACGCGACACCACCCGTAATAAAAACAAAATGCATTACGGAATACCGTGATACATAATAGATCTATTTATAGCAAGATATAATTAATTATTTTCTGGTATAGTTGGTTCTTCAGAATTTTCTTCACTATTAATTGAAGGAAGAGACTCTAAAACATTGCGATCTGAACTAATTGAGGCAGTAATTGTAAGAACGATACTCATTACCATAAATAAACCAGCAGTTATTGCAGTTAATCTAGAAAGGAGATTTGCAGTACCTCGCGCTGACATCATTCCAGTTGAAGTTCCACCACCGAGACCCAAGCTATCGTTATCAGAACCTTGTAATAAAACTAATACTACCAAAACAATCGCAAGTATTAGCTGAATTATTACTAAAGTTGTCATATTTGCGCTTTATATTTAATTGATTTTATTTATCAAGAAATAATTGTATTGAATTCATCAACTTTTAATGATGCTCCGCCAATTAAGCAGCCATCTACATGACTTAATCCATTAATTTCTTTTGAATTTGAAGATTTAACAGACCCCCCATAAAGAACCTTAAAACTTCTAAATTTAGTATCAAAATTTTTGATTAATTCGTGTACCTGATTTATTTCATCTAAGGTCGGAGTTAATCCAGTTCCTATTGCCCAAACTGGTTCATAAGCAATTAATGCATTTTGGTAATTTGCAGAATTCGGTACACTATCTTCAATTTGTGAAGATAAAGTTTCTTCTGTTAAATTGTTTTCTTTTTGCTCTAATGTTTCACCTATACAAATCACTGGAATAATATTTTCTTCAATAAGATTTGAACTTTTAATATTTACATTATAATTAGTTTCAGAGAAGTATTGTCTTCGCTCAGAATGTCCAACCAAACAAAAATCTATATTATTATCTTTTAACATTGAGGCAGATAATTCTCCAGTGTAGGCACCTTCTTTATAAGAGGAAACATCTTGTGCTCCACAAAATAAGTTTTCATTATTTCCTTTTAGTGATTTTAGATAAATTGAAGGTGAGCAGATAATCGTACAATTATTAGAATTAACTTTTAATTTTTCATAATAATCTTTTAAAAATAAGGAATTTCCATTTAATTTCCAATTTGCAATGAAAATTGAGGAATATTTATCAAGATTTACCATAATTACTTTTATTTATAGAAACTAATATTATAGAAGCAATAGAAATTTTATGAGATTTTTTAGAAATTCTTGGATTGGAATTGGTTTAGCTATTCTTTTTGGAGCTAGCTTGTTTTTCTTTAGAGGGCAAGCCAGATACTCAAATTTATTTAATTCTGATAATTTTGTAGCTGATATTTCTGGTACACCTATTTCAACTACAAAATTTATGCGTTCAATGGATATGAATATTAATCAATTTTCTCAAATGATTGGGAGTAAATTAACTGGTGATCAGATTAGAAGCTTTCAAGTTCATCAAATTGCTCTTCAGAATTTAGTTAATAGCGCAGTCTTTGAAAATGAATTTAATAAAATAAATTTTATTTTAGATGACACCACAATTGCAAAAGAAACAAAAAGAAATTTTCCAGATCTTTACATAAACAATAAATTAGATGATGAAATGTTGAATACTTTTTTAAGAAGACAAGGTTTAAAAATTGAGGATCTTGTCGATTTAATAGATTTTGAAACTAGATCAATTGTATTTGATCAGCTTTTCTTTCAAAAAAATTATCCATTAGAATTACAAATAAATTTTAATAAGCATGATAATCAGACTAGAGAAATAGAGTTACTTAAAATACCTTATGAAGAAATTAAACTTGAAAATTATAGTAAAGATCAAATTTCAAAGGATAATAATGAATTATTAGATTATTTTAATAATAACTCTGCTGAATATATGACCAAAGAAGAGAGAGATATTTCATATATATTAATAAGTAAAAGTGACTATAGAGATAATTTTTCACCTTCAGAAAATAGTCTTAATGAATATTACAACAACAACAAAAATCTATTTATTAAACCCGAAGAGAGAAGTTTTAAACAAATTAATTTTAAATCAAAAGAAGAAGCAGATAAGTTTAAATTAAGTGTTTCTGGAAAAACTAATGAAGAAATTATTAAATATGCTGAAGAAAATAATATAATTTTTAATGAATTTAAAAATGTTGATAGAAATAAAGTTTTAGAACAACTTGCAAATGCAATATTTGAGTTAGACAAAGGAAGTGTATCAGATGTAGTCCAAACTACCTTGGCATATCATATAATTATTTTGGATGAAATTTTTCCAGAAAAAAAATTAAAATTTGATGAAGTTAAGAATGAAATAAATAATACATTAACCAATTTTGAAGTAGAAAATTACTTCAATGAGTTAAAATCAAGCCTAGACCAACAAATACTTGATGGATTTTCAATTACTGAAATAGCAGATCAAAATAATCTTAAATTAATCAATAAGAAAAAAATTTTAAACAATACTAACGAAGATGAGCCTAATTTAAGTAACGTAATTTCATTTTCTTTTACACAAAATAAAGATTTTGTTAGTGATTTAGTTGACATTGATAATGATACTTCTTTTATTGTAAACATTGATGAAATATATCCATCAAAAATAGAGAGTATCGATAATATCTTTGACAGTGTTTTAAATGATTTTATATTTACAAAAAAAACTGAACAAGCAGAAAATATTTTTGAAAATAATAAAGAGATCTTCACAAATATAGGTAAATTTTACACAACTAATCCTGAAAATTTAACTTTATCTTTAAAGACTAATGATGAATTACCAATATCTTTTAAACAAAAGATTTTTGAAACTGATATTAATGAAATAGCTTTTGGATCAGATGAAAATGCTATTTATTTTGCTAATATTAAAAGTATAAAGATGGCTGAAGAAGGTGAAAATACTTCAAATATTAATTTAATAGGTGATTTGAAAACAGCATTTGGTAGTGAGATTATTAAGACAAAAGAAATTTCGTTCAATGATGAACTTATAAATGGTCTTTTATCTCAGTATAAATGAGTCTAGAAAAAAAAATTTTTATAAGTCAATATAACAAAGGCTTACCTCAGATATTAAAAAAAAATCTTATTGCTGATATTGAAACACCATTTTCATCATTATTAAAAATTAGTAAATCAGAAAAATATTCCTTTCTATTAGAGTCAGTAGAAGGTGGAAGTAAAAGAGGACGTTACTCATTACTTGGTTGTGATCCTGATTTAATTTGGACAGTTGAAAAAGGTAAGGCAAAAATAAAATATTTGGATCATAATTTTGATTACAAACTAGATCAAAAGCCAATTCATAGTCTTAAAGAACTTGTAAAAATTTCAAAATTTAAAAATAATGAAATTGATGTTCCTTTCCCAACACTAGTTGGATACCTAGGATATCCAATGATTCAATATATTGAAAAAATTAAACTAAGTAATAAGGACAATATAAAAATACCTGATGCAATTTTAATCAGACCAAAAATTGTCGCAGTTTTTGATAATATTAAAGATATTATTTCCCTTATGACAGTTACGTATCCAACTAAAAAAATCTCAGCAGAAAAAGCCTATAGAAAAAATAAATTACTTATTGATAAAACAATTAAAAAATTAGAAAAAAGTATTTTAAAACCTGCGCAAAAGAAAAATAAAAAATCCAAATTAAAATTTAAATCAAATTTCAAGAAAGAACAATTTTATAAAATAGTAAATAAAGCAAAAGAATATATTAAAAATGGAGATATCTTCCAAGTTGTGCCTTCACAGAGATTTGAAACAAAATATAATTTAAAGGCAGTTAATCTTTATAGATCGTTAAGACGACTAAATCCATCTCCTTATCTTGTAAATCTTAACTTCGATAAAATTGGCCTTGTTGCATCTAGTCCTGAATTAATGGTTCAATTAAGAAACAAAAAAGTTACGATAAGACCAATTGCTGGAACAAGAAAAAGAGGAAAGAATGCCTCTGAAGACCTTTATTTATCTAATGACTTACTGAATGATAAGAAAGAACTCGCAGAACACTTAATGCTTTTAGATTTAGGAAGGAACGATGTTGGTCGCGTTGCAAAAAAAGGAACAGTGAATGTTACTGAAAATATGATTATAGAATACTACTCTCATGTAATGCATATTGTTTCAAACGTTGAGGGGAAAATAGATAATAATTTAGATGCTCTAGATGCTTTAATGGCTGGATTTCCAGCAGGTACAGTTTCTGGTGCACCAAAAATAAGAGCGATGGAAATAATAGAGGAACTTGAAAATTTAAATAGAAGTTTTTATGCTGGTTGTATGGGTTATTTTGATTCTAATGGAGACATGGATACTTGTATTAGTTTGAGGACTGGGCTTGTAAAAGATAATAAATTATACATTCAGGCTGGTGCTGGAATAGTTTATGACTCAGTCTCAAAAAAAGAACATCAAGAAATTTTGAATAAAGCAGGTGCTTTAATGGCAGCTGCGGAGGATTCATATAAATTCGATATATGATATTACTGATAGATAATTATGACAGTTTTACTTACAATGTAAAACACTACTTATTAGATTTAAATCAGAAGGTTGTTGTTTTTAGAAATGACAAAATTTCTGTAAATAAAATTCGTAAATTAAAACCTAAATCAATAGTTATATCACCAGGTCCGTGCACACCAAATGAAGCTGGAATAAGTCTTAATATCGTTGCAGAATTATCAAAACAATTTCCTATACTTGGCATTTGTTTAGGACATCAAACTATTGGTCAAGCTTTTGGAGGTAAAATCATTAAATGCAAAGAAATCATGCACGGAAAAGTTGATACAATTAATCACTTTGGACACTCTATATTTAAAAATGTAGAAAGAAAATTTAAAGCAACTAGATATCATTCTCTTATAATTGATAAAAGAACTATGCCTAAAGATTTTTTAATTACTGCTGAAACAAATAATAAGATTATAATGGGTATTGCACATAAAAAATTACCAATATTTGGACTACAATTTCATCCAGAAAGTATAGGTACTGATATGGGTAAAATTATTTTAAAAAACTTTTTAAACTTAGCAAAATAATGAATCAAGCTTTAATATTAAATAAAATTCTCGAACAACAAAATCTGAATATTGCAGAGAGTATGTATATATTCAATAAAATTATGACTGGGGAATTAGATGATATTAAAATTACATCAATACTAATTGGTTTAAAGTTAAAAGGTGAAACAAAAGAAGAAATTATCGGTGCAGCTAAAGTAATGAGAGAGAAATCTTTAAAAATAAACTCTCCGCAAAATACAATTGATACTTGTGGTACGGGTGGAGATATGAAAGACACATTAAATATTTCAACAAGTGCAGCTATAGTTGCTGCAAGTGCTGGCGTTACTATAGCAAAGCATGGCAATCGTTCCGTTAGTTCTAAATCAGGCTCTGCAGATATGCTAGAAAAAATAGGTTATAAAATTACAAATAATGTAGAAGATTTAGAAAACTCATTATCAAATAAAAATTTTTGCTTTTTATTTGCTCAAAATCATCATTCTGCCATGAAAAATGTAATTAACGTTCGTAAGAATTTGGCTACTCGCACAATTTTTAATTTATTAGGCCCGCTTACTAATCCTGCTAAAGCAGGGAAACAGCTTTTAGGGGTCTATTCAAAAAATTTAGTTTCTATGCATTGCAATTGTTTAAAAGAATTAGGCTCTGAAAAAGCGATGGTTGTTCACGGATTGGATGGTTTAGATGAAATAAGTTTATCAGACAATACTCTAATTAATGAATTGAAAGATAATAAGGTTCTGGAATATAGTTTTGATCCAAGAGACTATGGTTATGATTTAATTAACTTAGAAGATATAAAAGGTGGAGATCCAGAATATAATGCAAATTGCTTTAATAAAATGATTAACGGCGATTACAGAGAATTTCAAATGATTGTAGAAATAAATGCAGGAGCGGCAATATATTTATCCAATTTAAGAAATAATCTAAAAGATAGTTTTGAATTAGCAAAAAAAACAATTGAGGAAGGAATTACAAAAAATTTTGTAAACTCACTAATTAATGAGTAATATACTTCAAAAAATTTGTGAAGATAAATCTAAAGAATTAGAAGAAACAAAAAAAAGATGTTCTTTTAAAACATTAGAAAAATTAATCTCCTCAAAATTAGAGAAACGTGAGTTTAAAGATCAATTAATTTCAGCTCAAAAAAATAAAAAAAATTTAATAATTGGTGAAGTAAAAAAACAAAGTCCAAGTGCGGGTGAAATAATTTCAGATTATAAACCAGAAGACATTGCTATTTTATATGAAAGATCTGGTATTGGAGCTTTATCTATTTTAACAGAAAGTAAATATTTTTTAGGAAATATTGATCATTTATCTATGGTAAAAAAGAAAACAAATTTACCTATTTTAAGAAAAGATTTTATTATTGATAAATATCAAATTTTAGAAAGTAAGATTTATCAAGCTGATTGTATATTATTAATTTTATCAATACTATCAGACGCTCAAGCAATAGAATTTATAAATTATGCAAATGAATTAAAATTAGATTGTATTATAGAGGTTCATGATGAAGACGAACTAAAAAGAGCAATCAAATTAGACTACCCTGTGATTGGAATTAATAATAGAAACCTTAAAAGTCTTGAAATCAATTTAAATAATTCAATAAATTTAAATAAAAATTTAACTAATGATTATATTTTAATTGCAGAGAGTGGGATTAAAACTTCTGAGGATATAAAAAAATTTAATTCAACAGGAATATATAATTTTTTAATTGGAGAAAGTTTGTTAAAATCTAAAGACAAAGAAAAGAAAATTGGAGAATTGCTTTTAAATGAGTCATATTAATAAAAAAGGAAATCCTTATATAATTGACGTATCAAATAAAGATGTCACAGAAAGAGTCGCAGTTGCCTCTGGTGAAATTAAATTTGATAAAGAAACATATAAAAAAATAAAATCATTTGAGACAAAAAAAGGGAACCTAGAAAATACTGCAATAATTGGTGGTATTATGGGGGCAAAAGAAACTTCTAGATTGATACCGCTTTGTCATAATATTCCAATCAATCACATAAATATTGAGGTTATAAAAAAAGATAAAAAATTTAGTTTTATTGTCAAAAGTACAGTTAAAACAAACGCAAATACTGGTGTGGAAATGGAGGCATTAACTGCCGTTACAATTAGCTGTCTGACAATTTATGACATGTGTAAGTACTTAAATAAAAAAATTATAATTCAAAATATACACCTTCTTTCGAAAACAGGTGGTAAATCTAATATTTAAATAACTGAAAAATATAGATATTTATATTTGTTCTTGTTTTGATCTTAAAGAACATATATAGAACAGATAATGCTTACAAAAAAACAAAAAGAGCTGTACGACTATTTAAAAAATTATATTTCAAGTAATGAAATCTCCCCATCTTTTGAGGAAATGAAAAGTGCAGTTAATCTAAAATCAAAGTCAGGTATTCATAGATTAATTACTAGTCTAGAAGAAAGAGGTTTCATTAAAAGATTAAAGCACAAAGCAAGAGCAATGGAAATTATTAATAAAGATAATGTTCCTGATGAAAATTCTTTGTCAAATAGCATTAATATCCCGTTAATTGGTGCAATAGCTGCAGGTGAAGCAATAGAAGCTATTGAAAATGCTGATGAATTTGTTTCTGTGCCCTCTTCGATGACATCACCAAATGCTAAATATTTTGGATTAAAAGTAAAAGGTCTATCTATGATAGATAAAGGAATATTTGACGGTGATATTGCTGTTATAAAAAAGACAAATAATGTTGAAAATGGAAAGATTGCAGCTGTTATTACACAAGATAACGAGGTTACTCTAAAAACTATTAAATTTGATCGAGACAAGGTCTTGTTAATTCCTGCAAATCAAAGTTTTCAGACAAAGGAATATGAAGCAGGTGAAATCCAAGTCCAAGGGACTTTATCTGGTATTATAAGAAAATATAATTAATAGTTTATCTTTATTTTAAGATGACTATGTTAAAAACACGATTTGCACCCTCTCCTACTGGTAATCTTCATCTTGGAGGTGCTAGAACAGCTCTAATTAATTATATTGTAAGTAAGAAATCAGCATCATCTAAATTCTATTTGAGAATTGAAGATACAGATCATGAAAGATCAAAACAAGAATACACAGATAACATAACTAATTCTTTAAAATGGCTTGGGTTTAATTGGGATGAGGACATTCAAGTTCAGTCTAAAAGATTATCAAGGCATCAGAAAATTGCTAGAGAATTACTTCAAAAAAAACAAGCTTTTAAATGTGTATGTTCTGAAGAAAAAATAGCTCACCAAAGAAAGTTAATTAAAGAAAATAAAAATTATTCTAAAAAAATATGTACTGAATGTAAAAATGATAATGATATTCAAAGTAGAGATGAAGGTTTTGTAGTTAGATTAGATGTGCCAGATGAAGGCAATTTAAAAATTAAAGATAAAATTCAAGGAGATGTTACAGTAGCAAATTTAGAGTTAGATGATTTTATTTTACTAAGAAAAGATCAATCACCCACTTATATGTTATCCGTAGTAGTTGATGATCATGATTTAGGAATTAATTACATTATTAGAGGTGACGATCATTTTATTAATACTTTCAGACAATACTACATATATAAATTTATGAATTGGGATATACCTAAATATGCTCATATTCCTCTTATTCATGGAGAAGATGGAACAAAATTATCAAAAAGACATGGGGCAGTTAATATTTTAGATTTGAAAAATGATGGATATTTAAAAGAAGCTATTATTAACAATCTTATACTTTTAGGTTGGTCAAATAACAAAGAGAAATCAGAAACTATTGAATTAGATGAAATAATTAAAAATTTTGAAATATCAAATTTATCTAAATCATCTAGTATATTTAGTTTTGATAAATTAGATTTTTTTAATAATTTTTATTTGAGAAAAGAAAACGGAATAGAAGAATTCATAAACTTTTGTGAAAGTAATGTTGAATTAAATAAATATCTACAAAAAGATGAGACAAAAATGAAAAATATTTTTAATGTTTATAAAAAAGATATGAAAAAACTAAGTGATTTGAATGATACAATTAAAGTTTATTTTGATGAAAATTATAAAATAAATAAGACAGAAAAACTGACCTCAGAATTTGGTAGTATTTTTAAAGAATTTTTAAATTTAATTAGAGAAATAAATGAATGGAATAGAGATAGTATTCAAAATGTAATTAATGATTTTTTAAAAAATAATAAAATTAAATTCCCCATTTTAGGTAAACCAATAAGATTTTTATTAATAAATTCCTATCATGGGCCTTCAATTTCTGATATTTTTGTAATATTAGGTAAAAAAGATACTATTGATAGATTAAATCAATATAGAGGTTTTTAAATATGGCAGATTACGAAGATAAAAAAGTTAACGATAAACAATTTACTCTATTTAATAATGAAAGTGGTAAATCATATCAAATACCCCTTATTGAAAGTAAAGATGGTCCAAATGTTTTGGATATTCGTAAATTTTATCAGGAAACAGGCTTATTTACTTTTGATCCAGGATTTACTTCAACTGCATCATGTGAATCTGGAATAACTTACATAGATGGAGAGAAAGGAATTCTACGTCATAGAGGGTATGATATCCATGATTTAGCTTCAAAAAGTGAATTTCTTGAAGTTTGTTATCTTTTACTACATGGTGAATTACCATCTCCTGAAGATAAACAGAAATTTAAAGATGTTATTACTAATCATACAATGTTGCATGAACAACTTGTAAATTTATACAGAGGTTTTCGTAGAGATGCCCACCCTATGGCAATTATGGTAGGTGTTGTTGGTGCTCTTTCAGCCTTTTATCATGACAGTACTGATTTTTCTGACATTAATCAGAGAATGATCGCCTGTCATAGGTTGATAGCAAAAATTCCAACAATAGGTGCCATGGCTTATAAATATTCAATTGGACAACCATTTGTTTATCCAAGGAACGACCTTTCTTATGCAGAAAATTTTTTATATATGACATTCTCTGTTCCATCTGAGGATTACAAGGTAAGTCCAAAAATTGTTAGAGCAATGGATAGATTTTTTACTTTACACGCAGATCATGAACAAAATGCATCAACTTCAACAGTAAGATTAGCAGGTTCTTCTGGAGCAAATCCTTTTGCTTGTATTGCAGCTGGTATTGCATCTTTATGGGGTCCAGCTCATGGTGGAGCAAACGAAGCAGTTATTAAAATGTTAGAAGAGATTGGTGATGTATCAAACATACATAAATTTATAGATAAAGCTAAAGATAAAAATGACTCATTTAGACTAATGGGATTTGGGCATCGAGTTTATAAAAATTATGATCCAAGGGCTACAGTGATGAAGGAAAGTGCTCATGAAGTTTTAGAAGAGCTAAATATGCAGGATGATCCACTACTTAAAATCGCAATAGAGTTAGAAAAAATAGCTTTAAAAGATGAGTATTTTATTAGTAAAAAATTATTTCCAAATGTTGATTTCTATTCTGGTATAATTCTCAAAGCATTAGGCTTCCCAACAAGTATGTTTACTGTGTTGTTTGCAATTGGCAGAACTGTTGGATGGATATCACAATGGAAAGAGATGATAGAAGATCCAATAAACAAAATTGGAAGACCTCGTCAATTATACACTGGATATAAAGCTAGAGCATATCAAATTGAATCTTCTAGAGAAAAAAAATCAATTTTTAATTGGCTTTGGAAGAAGAACTAACCAATTTACTTATACGATTTACACTTACGTCATAAGGGCTAAATTCATTAACAATTTCTTTTAGATAAATGTTAATTGAATTAATTTGTCTTTCTTGTTTTTTTCTATCATTAAATAAATTTAAAAAAATATTTAACAATTTTTTTTCATTTAAATTCGAATTAACAACTTCTGGAATAATCATTTGATTACTTATAATATTTATAAGATTTGCATATTTCACTCTTACAAAAGGTTTTAATAAAGTTTCAGTAAAATAGTTAAGTTTATAAATCACTATTTGGGGTATATTTCTTTTTGCAATTTCTAATGATGCTGTACCTGAGCAAGTTATACTTATGTAAACATCTTTGTAGTAATCATTAAATTTACTTAAATCAGTTGAAATTATGGTCTTTGTTTTCCATTGTTTTGTATTTTCTTTAATTAAAGAGACTAGATGAGGCATTGTCGGAATAAATATTTTTATATTTAAATTATTTTCATAAATATATTTTTCAATAAAACTAAAATATTTCATTAGTTTTAATACTTCATTTTCTCTACTTCCTGGTAAAAAGGCAATATACTTGTATACTTCTTTATCTTCTCTTTTATTTATATGAAAAATTGGATGACCAATAAAAGTTTTTTTTAAATTATTAAAATTAAAATATTTTTTTTCAAAATTAAATAGTAGAAAAATTTCATCATAAATATTTGCAAACTTTCTTGCCCTATATGATCTCCATGCCCAAACCGTTGGTGCAACTATATGTATTATTTTTTTTTTGTAATTTGATTTTCTTAATTGATTAACTAAATTAAAATTAAAATCTGGTGAATCTATTGTTAAAACTAAATCATAATCATTTTTCATAATATAGGTCTTTAATCTTTTGATCATTTTTAAGTATTTTGAAATAGATAGGATAATTTCAAACAATCCAATTGATTTAAATTCAGATAAATCAAAAATTTTATTAGAAATAAATTTCTCAGATTCATTTCCACAAACACCATCAAATTGAAATCTATCTAAATTCATTCTTGATAAAATATTTGAGCAAATATTTTCGCCAGATTGTTCAGTACAACAAACAAAAATTTTAATTTTTCTCAATTTAGTTCCACTGAAGAAATAAATAAATTATTTTCATTAGCATAATCAATGATTTTTTTCTTATCTAAGATTAAACATTTATTTTTTTGCAAATAAACACCTTCATAGTTATATTTTTTTAAATTTTTGATTGTATCTAAACCAATTAAAGGGATATCAATAAGATTACTCTGGTTTTGTTTTGAAAATTTAAATAGTACACCATTATCCTCTTTTCGTTTGTATTTTAAACATCTTTTTAATAATTCGTCTGTACCTTCTATTGCCTCTAACCCTAAAACTAATTGACTTTGAATTATCATTGCCTGACCTACATCCAATTTTTTATAAATCTGATATATTGATTTAGCTTTTTTTAAATTGAGAATCGCATTTTTAGATGGTTTAATATTTGTTAAATTTATTTCTGTCGAAAACAATTCTTTACAATATTTTGTCCAATTAAAAAAAATATAACCTTTTGTTTCGAAGTATTTTTTTAGACTTATTAAAAGATTGTTGTCCCCTTTTTTTTCTAGTAAGAGATTTTTAGCAAGTAAAAATGTTTGTACATCAAATCCTAAATCTTTTATACCAGGCCTTTTAATACTACCTGCAAAAATGATATATTTTATTTTATTTAAGTCTAAAACTTTAAAAATTTTTTTTATTGATAAGATATCTATATTTACAAAATTATGATCAATATAATATTTATTATTTTTATTGTTTAATGATAAGAAGGTTATGTCATAATTTTTATTTATAAGTGATTTGCCAATATAAAGAGGTAAATTGCCATCACCTGCGATTATTCCTATTTTAGTCATTTTCAAAAATGGTAATACCTCTTTTTGATTCTAAATTTAAAAATTCAATCACTTCCTTAATTTCTAATATTTCAGAATTTTCAACAATATTATTTTTCAAATTATTTTCAATCGTATCATTTTTATCAAAAATTATATTTATAAGGTTTTTAATTTCATTAATTATATTAGAGGATAATCCTTTTCTTTTTAAACCAATGAGGTTTAAACTTTTTAAATTTTCTCTAATTCCTGTATACAAACCGTATGGGATTATGTCTTTTTCAACACCACTCATACCGCCAATCATTGCATATTTACCTATTCTAACAAATTGATGTATAGCTGAGTTACCTCCCAATATTGCATTATTATCAATTTCTACATGTCCAGCAAGGGTAGCATTATTTGCTAAAATTACATTTGATTTAATTTTACAATCGTGTGCTACGTGTGAGCCTACCATAAATAAACAATTGTCATCTATAACTGTATTTAAGCCTCCGCCGGATGTTCCAGGGTTAACTGTAACATTTTCTCTAAACTTATTATTATTTCCAATTTTAAGAAAAGATTTTTCTTTATTATATTTTAAATCTTGTGGTTCTGAGCCAATTGAGCAAAACGGGTAAAAAGTATTATTATCTTTTATAATTGTATCTCCAACAATTGAAACATTAGATATTAAATTATTGTTTTTTCCAATTTTTACACCATTGCCAACGATACAAAAAGGGCCAATATTAGATGTTTCATGAATTTCTGAATCTTTTGAAACAATAGCTGAAGAATGTATCATTTTAACTTTTGTATTAAATCATTCAATATAACTTTAAATAAATAATATATTTCTAAATATTACTTATAAGTAATCATTGCTGAAAACTCGGCTTCACTAACTTTTGAGTCATTTTTAAAGCAAATACCTTCAAACTTGTATACATCTCTAACACTATTAAGAAATTTTACTTCAAATGTTACAGTGTCATTTGGTAAAATAGGTTTTCTGAATTTTGCTTTATTGACACTCATAAATAATACTGATTTTTCTTTATAATCTCTAAGTTTGTATGAAACTACTATTCCAGCAGTTTGCGCCATTGCTTCAACTATAATAACTCCTGGAACAATAGGATTATCAGGAAAATGACCACTGAAAAAAAATTCATCTTTAGAAAAATGTTTTTGAGATTTACCATGCTCTCCAGGTGAAATAATTTCGCATGTATCTACAAATAAAAAAGGATCTCTATGAGGAATGAGATCTTTAATTTGTTCTAAATCTAATTTCATTTTTTTAAACTATTTTTAATTATTTCTTTTTTCCATAACTTTATATCTTTAGCAGGAAAACCAGCAACGATTTTATTATTGGGTATATTTTTTGTTACTCCACTTTTAGCAGCAATTGTTACTTGATCTCCAATATTTAAATGACCTGATATACCTGCTTGACCTCCGATTGTGACATTATCACCTATTTTAGTACTACCAGCAATACCAACCTGAGCAGCAATAGTTGAAAAATCTCCAATTATAACATTATGTGCTATCTGAACTAAATTATCAATATTTGCAAAATTCCCTACAGTAGTTGAATCAAAAACTGCTCTATCAATTGTAGTATTTGATCCTATAGATGAGTTTTTTCCGATTATTACATTACCATTATGATAGACCTTATGTTTTGTTTTCATTTCAAAACCAAATCCAGTACCTCCAATTCTAGAACCAGTCTTTATAATACAGTCTTCCATTATAACTGCATTTGAAATTGAAACATTATCATGGATTACTACATTTTTCTTAATAATTACATTTGGGCCTATACTTGTATTTGATCCAATATAAACATTTTCATAAATTTCAGTATTTTCATGAATAGTAGAGAAAGGATTAATTTGGATATTTTTTTGTAATTTGCTTTTTGAACTAATCGCAGTTAATTTTGATATTACTCCATTTGATTTTTGATAATCTTTATTAAAAAGGTTACTTGTTAAGGCTAAAGCTAAGTATGGCTCTTTTACTATTATTGGTGAGCAATTATTAGGCAGATAATCAATATATTTTTCTTCAATTATGCATGCTTTTGCTTTAATTTTTTTTAATTGATTTAGGTATTTTATATTAGATAAAAATGACAAATCATTTTTTTCAGCATTTGAAATACTTTTAATATTGTCAAATATTTCTTTATCTGAAAGTTTGGAAGTTACATTAATTGAATTTTTTTCAAAAATATTTTTTAAATCTATAAATTTAATTTTTTTCAAAGTTAGTATATTCCAATTTTAGTTTTTTTATTGATAATTCATTCTCAATTATATTAGTTATATCTAAAGAATTTGAAGCTATCAAATAACTTGTAGAATCTAATATTAAATCAGTATTATTATCCATTGCATATTTTTCAAGTAAAATTAGTATTTCTTTAAAAATAGTTTCTCGAATATTAACAATTTGTTTTTGATAATGTAAATTAAAATTCTCTATTAATATTGTATAATCATTAAGATTTTTATTATAATTATCAATTTTTAAATTAATTTCATTTTCACTTAGTATTAATTCAGAGTCATTGATATCTTTCATTAATTTTTTTAATTCATTTTCTTTTTTTTGAAATTTATTTGAATATTTTTTTTGATCATTTTCAATATCTTTCAAAATATCTTTATAATGTTGATTATTATCTATTAAATATTGGATATCTATAATCGCTATAGTTTGTGCTACAAGATTAATACAAAAAAAATTGATGTAAAAAATAATGATTAAATTTATTAATTTCAATCTATATTTCCTATTGAAAATAAAAACATACGTTTAATATCATAATCTTCTTCCATAATTGGAAAGCCCCAAGTAAAACCAATTGGTCCAATTGGTGAATAATACTTGATACCAAACCCAGCAGATGACCTTAAACTATTATCATTTTGAGTTGGTTTAGTTTTATTATCCCATATTAATCCATAATCATTAAAAATATTAAGATAAAATGGGAAGTTTGATTGGTTTGTAATTTCATAAGAATAATCAAATTTTAAGACTGCAATATTGTTTCCACCCACATAAGAACTTCTTGAATTTCTAGGGCCTGCACCAAAATTATCAAATCCTCTTAACCATCTACCACCAAGGGCAAATTTATCATCTGTTAAAATATCATTATTATTTAATGAAAAAATGTTTCCAAGTTTTGCTTGAATTCCAAAAATATTGCTATCATTATTGTAGTATCTTTTTGCATTAATTATATTTCTAACAAAGCCATTACTAGAACTTGTTGGAGTTTCTATAGTGTTATTAAAATTAATATAGTTTCCTTTTTTTGGAATAAAGCCTGAATTTAATGTTGAGTATCTTATATTATTCTTAATTAAATAACTCATATTTGCACCAGATGAATTTGATATTGCACTAGATACAGTAGATGAGTTCGTAATCTTATAATCTTTCAAAACATATTCAAGATCAATATTATGATATAAATTATCATTAATAACATAACCAATACCAACACCAGTACTAAAGGTATCTAATTTGTAAGAACTTGCTTTTGAAAAATCTTGCTGTCTATAATTTAAACTATAGCTAATGTTTGCATTATTTTCATAGGATAATCTATCAGTAGTTATTAATTTATATTGAGTTTTTTCTTCTGAAGTATTGATAAGAACATCTAGAGATCTACCAGTTCCATAAAAATTTCTTTCCTTTAAACCAGTCACTATAGAGAACCCATCAAGTGTCCCAACCGAAACACCAGCATTAAATGTGCCAGTTTGTTTTTCTTCTACCTCTATTATTAAATTAACACTATTTTCATCTATTATTTCTTCCTTAAGAGAGATTGATTCAAATAAATTTAATGATACTAATTTATCTTTTATATTTTGTAATTGTGAAGGGTAAATTGCATCACCCTCTACAATGGACAACTCTCTCCTAATTACATAATCAAAAGTCCTAGTATTTCCTATAATATTAATTTGTTTAGTATATTTTGGTTTTATGGGAACAAGCTCAAATAAAAATTCAATTTTATTTTCTGCAGTTTTTTCAAACATATTTATTTCAAAAAATTTAATATTATTATTTAAAATTATTGATGAAATTTTATTTTTTAAATTTTGAATATCATTAAGCAAAATTTCTTCATCTTTATCAAATAAAAAATTAATTTCTGAATTAATTAAATTAGAAGTAGTCTGATTTAATAAATTTGTTGGATCATTTATTTCGATAGAAGAGATATAATAAAGATTTCCCTCATCTATTTTATAATAAATATTTACTTTGTTAGACTTAAGATATTCAATTTGTGTATTGACTTCTACATCTATAAAACCAATATTTTTATAATGATTTTCAATTAAGTATTTATCTCTTTCTACTACCGCTGGTTTAAAATTGTTATTTGCAAAAATATTTCTTATAGTTTTAGTTTTTGATTTTATAATTTTTTTTATTTCTTCATCTAATAAAGTTTCATTTCCGCTTACAATAATTTTATTAATTTTTGTAATTTTTCCTTCATTAATTTCAAAAAATATATCAGCTGTGTTACTCTCTTCATAAAATTTTTTTGAAAATTTTATTTCAACGTTATTGTAACCAAAAGAAATATATACCTTTTTTATTTCATTAATAAATAAGTCAACTGATTCAGAGTTTAATTTATTAAAATTATTTTGTTTAGCAATTAGCTCTAATTCTTCATCTTTCAATCTTTCATTATTTGTAAAATAAAATCTGTTTATGCTTGGATATTCTTTAACTATCAAAAAATATTTGTTATTTTTAAATTCAACTTGCACATCGGCAAAAAGATTTGAATTACTTAAAACTTTAATAATCTCATTACTGTATTCTTCATCTACACTATCAGGTATATTAGTTAATAATGAAAGTATTACATCAGTATCAACAAATTCATTACCTTTTATTTCAAAGAGATTTTCACTAGAATTTACTTTACTCGAAATAAAGATAAAAAGTAAAATACAGATTAATTTATAACTTGTATTTTTGTAAATATAGCTCAACTTCTTCATGATATTTTATAACATCTTTAATGGTGTTTACTGGAGAATACAAATTTAAAGATGAGACTTTTATAATTATTTTGTAAATATCTGTATAATTAATAATTTTATTTTTAAATAAATCTACTGCAAATTCATTTCCTATATTAAACTTTATTACATTTTGAGGTTTTTTTTTATCTAATTCATGAAAAAATTTATATATAGGAAAAACATCATTTTGTACTTTAAAAAAATTAAAGCTTCTATAGTTTTCAATAAATAATTTATTATTTTTCTCTTTAAAATTAGATTTATTATTAAGTAAAAAATTAAATATTGGTATACTCATATCATTTTTAAATAAATTAAATTGTGTAACATAATTTTTAAATTCTATAGCTGAATGAACAATTGCTTCTGGATGTATTAGAACTTTAATTTTATCATATGGTAAATCAAATAAGTAATGAGCCTCAATCACTTCTAAACATTTATTGACTAGGGTTGCTGAGTCGATACTATTTTTATAACCCATATTCCATTTTGGATGTTTAATAGCCTGTGAAAATTTAATATTTTTTAAAGCTTTAAATTTTTTATTATAGAATGGGCCACCAGAAGCTGTAATAATTAAATTTTTAATATTTTTTTTATTATCAATCTTATTCAAAAATTCAAAAATTGAAAAATGCTCTGAGTCTAAAGGAAAAATATTTGTTTTTTTAAAATATTTATTTTTTTTAAAGATGTGTCCAGCAGAGACTATTGCTTCCTTATTAACTATTCCAAGATTATTAGTATTCGAAATAATATTCTCTAAAAAATATAAAGATTTATATCCAGATATTGCTAGCAAAGTCATGTGTGATTTACTGGACAATAAGTAACTTTGTAGCTCTTTTAGATTTAAAAATTTAGTTTTACCTCTTAAAGTATTAAAATTTGGAATTTTCTCCATGTCATATAAAAATGCATACTTAGGTTTGTATTTATAAATTTGTTTTTCTAATAATTTAATATTAGATTTTGCACACAATAAATTTATTTTTATATGTGGAAAATATCTAGTGATTATTTCTAATGTTTTTTTACCTATAACTCCAGTACTACCATAAATATTAATATTCATACTAATATGTTAATAAATATAGAATAAAAAATAATTGAAAATAAAAAACTATCAAATCTATCAAACACTCCTCCATGTCCAGGAATAAATTCACTTGAGTTTTTGATATTATTTCTTCTTTTAAAAAATGATTCAATAAGGTCTCCAGTAAAAGCAAAAATTATTATAAAAAAAATAAAGAATACTAATTTAAAATTTATATTAAAATCAAAAAAATTGGCAAATAATATAGAACTTAATAAAGAAAGCGCAAAACCTCCCCCAAAAACCCTCTACAGTTTTATTAGGACTAATTTTAGTTAATTTATTTTTACCAATAGTTTTTCCAAAAATATAGGAAAAGATATCAAAAATAATTACTGTAAAGATAAATAAGTTAAAACTTAAAATTATTTCATGATTAAAATCAATTATATTAAAAAATAGTAGAGATATTATTAAGTATATAATTGGAAGAAATCTATACTTTTTGAAGTAAAGAATAATTTCAAATAAAACTAAAAAATATATTAGAAGGATTAAATAAAAAACTAAATTGAAATTAATTATTAAGCAGGTTAAATAAATTATTATAAATATCAAAGATAAAAAAGCTCTTAAAAAAAAGTTTTTATAGACCATATTTTCTATCAATTTGCATGTATGTTTTTATTATGTCATTTAATTCTTTCTCAGAAAAATCAGGCCAAAGAGTATCAGTAAAGAAAAGTTCAGTATAAGTTAAATTATACATTATAAAATTACTTAATCTTTTATAGCCACCTGTTCTTATTAAAATATCTGGATCAGGTGATGAACCTATATAAAATAAATTATCAATTTCTTTTTCATTATTAAAATTGATATCATTCTTTTTATCTCTAATTTTGCTTAAGACAGATCTAACTTCTTCTTTAAACCCATAATTAAACGCAATATTTAAATTTAAACTTTTATTATTTGATGAGTCTTTTTCAATTTTATTAAAAATTTCTAATATTGTATTTGGTAAATTTTTTTTTGATCCAAAAATTTTTATTTTCACTCCTTTTTCATTAATTAAATTACCAAAAGTTATAGAAAAATTTTTATAAATAATATCATAGATTATATTGATAGAAGATCTGTTGAAATTCTCAGAAGATAAAGCAAATATTGTTAAATTAGATATTTTGTTTGTTAGTGAATAAGAAACAATTTTTTTTATATTTTCAAATCCTTTATTATATCCATACGAATTTGGAAAATTATTTTTCTTTGCCCATCTTTTATTTCCATCTAAGATCAAGGCTATATGGTTTAAACTATTTGACAATTTAAACTTTCAAAATATCAGTTTTTTTTGATTCTAATATTTTGTCTATTTTTTCAATATAATTATCAGTTATTTTTTGAATCTCATTTATTTTTCTTTTCAATTCATCTTCAGAAAGATTAGAAATCTTTTTTTCATTTTTTGCGATTTCTATAAAATCTCTTCTGATATTTCTTACAGTAATTTTAGAATTTTCAGAAAACTCGCCAGCTACTTTTATGATTTCGATTCTTCTTTCTTCACTTAGCTTTGGTATTGGTAATCTTACTAGCTGTCCATCAGTCTGAGGATTGATACCTAAACTTGATTCACTAATTGCATTTTCGATTGATTTTATTAAAGAAGAATCCCAAACTTGGATAGTAATAGTATTGGCGTCTTGCACAGAAATATTTCCTAATTGATTTATAGGGGTTTTAGCGCCATATGCATCAGCTAAAATATTATCAAGTATCGAAGGATTAGCTCTAGATGTCCTTAGGGAATTTAATTCTTTTTCAAAATGTAAAACAGCTGAAGACATTTTACTTTCAAGATCATTCATATCTAACTTATCTTACTATATGATCCTCTACGATTCAAAACATTAATTAGAGAGTTTTTTTTAAAAATGTTTGTAACAAAAATTGGAATTTTAGTATCTTTTGCTAAGCTAATCGCAGTTAAATCCATAACTTTTAAATTCTTATTAATAACTTCATTGTATGAAATATTTTTTATTAGTTGCGCACTTTTGTATTTAGCTGGATCTTTATTATAGATACCATTTACCTTTGTAGCTTTTATAATTAATTTACAATCTAATTCAGAAGCTCTAAGGGTTGCTGCAGTATCAGTAGAAAAAAATGGATTACCAGTACCTGCTGCAAATATTACTATTCTATCTCTTTCCAAATGTCTTATTGCTCTTCTTCTAATGTAAGGCTCTGCAATTTGAGACATATTAATTGCAGATTGTACTCTTGTAGGAACATTAATTTTCTCTAAACTACTCTGAAGAGATAAGGCATTCATAACAGTTGCTAACATGCCCATATAATCTGATGTTGATCTATCTATTCCCTCTGAAGCACCTTTAATTCCTCTAAAAATATTTCCACCACCAATTATTAAACATATTTGGTATTTTTTTTTATAAACATTTTTAATTTCATTAGATATTTTATTTATAGTCGAAACATCTATTCCATAGTTTGATGATCCCATTAATGATTCACCTGAAATCTTTAATAAAATTCTTTTATTCATTTTAAAGGCTGATAAGTTTAAATGAATTTAATTTAAAATTTGAATTAGAATTTTCTTCAATAATATTTCTAACTGTTTTATCCTGATCTAGAATATAAGTCTGATTTAATAAAGTTACCTCACTGTAAAATTTATTCATTTTACCATTTAAAATTTTATCAACTATATTAGAAGGCTTACCAGAATTTAATATTAATTCTCTTTGTATTTTCTCTTCTTTATCAATAATATTTTTATCTAAATCTTTAATATCTAGTGATTCTGGTTTCATGGCAGCAATATGCATGCATAAATTTTTTGTTAAAGTATCAGTTTCACTATTTTTTTCATCAGTAGAATATTCAATTAGAGATATAATTTTTCCAATATTACTTCTATAACTGTTATGAATATAAAAGTTAATATAAGAATTATTATTTTCTTTAACAAGAAGTTCATTTAAAATTAAATTTTCTCCTATTTTTGCAATCATTGAATTAAAATAGTCTTGTACGTTCCCATTTTCATATTTTAGAATTAAAAAACTTTCTTTATCTATTTTAGTATTATGATTTAAAGCCAAATTACCAAGATTATCTAAAAAATTAAGAAAAGTATCACTTTTTGCTGCAAAATCAGTTTCGCTATTAACTTTCAAAATAACAGTTATATTATTGTTAGAATATATTCCAATTGCACCTTCATTAGCGATGCGATCACTTTTTTTTGATGCTTTTGCTAAACCTTTTTTTCTTAAAGCCTCAATTGATTTATCTATATCATTATTATTCTCTTCTAGAGATTTTTTGCAGTCTAGGAAGCCTGCCCCAGTTTTGTCTCTTAACTCTTTAATTAATTCAGTTACGCTAGTCATTATTTATCATCCTTTTTTTCAGTATCTAGAATTTTATTATTTTCATTTTCCTTTGCTAATTCTTGGAAATTCATAGCATCTTGAATAGTTTCAAAAAAATAGTTTTTATAAAGATTAATTGATCTAAGAGCATCATCATTACCAGGAATTACATAATCAATATTTTCTGGGTCGGCATTTGAGTCTACAATAGCTACAACAGGTATGTTAAGTTTTGTTGCTTCACGGACTGCAATTTTATCTTTTATTACATCAAATATTACTAATAAATCAGGCTTACCGTTAAGAGTTCTAATACCGCCAATATTTAAATCAAGTTTTTGCTTCTCTCTAGAAATATCTAATAATTCTTTTTTAGATAAATTTTTTGAAAGTTCATTATCTTTTAAAAATAACTCAATTTCATCTAATCTTTTTATAGAATTTGATATCGTATTCCAATTAGTAAGAGTACCACCAAGCCAGCGCTTGTTAACATAAAAATTATTATTTAATTCTGCTAAATCCCTAACAATATCACTACATTGTTTTTTAGTACCTACAAAAAGAATTTTACCTGATTTTGAAACAGTTTCATGTATTTTAACTAATGCAGTATTTAATAACTCTAATGTAATTCTTAAATCAAAAATGTGTATGTTATTTCTAACTCCATAAATATATTCTTTCATTTTTGGGTTCCATCTTCTTACATTATGTCCAAAATGAACGCCTGATTCTAAAAGGTCTTCTAATTTTACTTCTGGTAAATTCATATTTACTCCCGGTTTAACCTCCACAGAAATAAAAACACCGGTTTTTTCTGTGTGCTAGATTTAATATGTGGCCTTATTATTATATAGTATTATTTTTTCAAGATAATTCTAAAGAATAATCTAAAATTTTTGATTTATTAAAATCATCAAGTTTTTTGTATGATTTAATTGAATATTTATTAAAATCAAAATTCACTAATTTCTGATCCACTGTAATGAAGACATCAATAAAATTATTAAAATTGCCACTTTCTTTTTTTTCAAAAATATTTTCTTTTAATTCATCCATATTTTCTAAATTTGTATAAATATTAAATTTATAATTATTTTTAACAAAAGTTTTCTCTAAAGATTCTATTGATCTTATTATAAAACGTGTATTAGTATTACTTTTAACAATATCAATATTAAATATTAACAAATTTCCCTCTTTTAGTAATGGTCGGTATTTATATAAATTTTCACTAAATATAGTTAGTTCAAATTGAAAACTAGTTTCTGATACTGTTATAAATGCATATTTTTTTCCATCCTTATTCGATCTTTCTTTAATATCTAAAATAGCGCCACAAACTTTAATAGCACTTGAGTCATAGTTTTGAGTATAATTTTTAAAAGACATAATATTCTCTATTTCAAAAAACTTTTTTGGGTAATAATTTAATGGGTGATCAGAAAAATAGAATCCAATAACCTCTAATTCGTTAGATAAAATTTCTGCGTTCTTCCATTTTTCATATTTTTGATAGAATAAATTTTTATCTTCAAAAGAAATTTCATTTTCTTCAAAGAGCATGTCTTGATTAGTATTTTTATCTCCTCCAAATAGTTCAACAAATTTTGGTACATTATTAAATAATTTCGATCTGTTAGCATCAATACTATCAAAAGCTCCTGCTTGAATAAGTTTTTCGAGCTGTCTTTTGTTTATTACCTCCTTGGAAACTCTATTCATAAAATCAATGATACTTTTAAATTTGCCATTTTTATTTCTTTCATCAACCATGCTAGAAATTGATTTTAAACCTACACCTTTAATTGCTGACAATCCAAATCTTATTGATTTTAAGTTGTTATTTATTTCAATAGAAAATAAAGGATCTGAAAAATTTATATCTGGCTTTAAAAAATTGATATTTAATCTTTCTATTTCTTGTTTAAGTAAAATAATTTTTTCTGTTCTATCTATAGAATAGTTTAAAGTTGCTGTAAGAAATTCGTGAGGAAAGTTTGCTTTTAAATAAGCAGTTTGATAAGATATTAAAGCATACGCCGCTGCATGACTTTTATTAAAACCATACCCTGCAAATTTATCAACTAAATCAAATATTTTTGAGGCCTCTTTTTTATCAATATTATTTTGAACTGCACCTTCTATAAATCTTGTTTTTTGCATATCCATTTCTTTTTGAATTTTTTTTCCCATTGCTCTTCTTAATAAATCTGCCTCTCCTAAAGAATAATTTGATAAAACTTGTGCAATCTGCATTACTTGTTCTTGATAAACAATGATTCCATAAGTTTCTTTTAAGACGTCTTCTAACATAGAATGAAGATATTTGATTTCTTCACGTCCATGTTTTCTATTACAAAAAGAAGGAATATTATCCATTGGCCCAGGTCTAAACAAAGCAACTACAGCAATTATTTCTTCAAATCTATCAGGTTGCAATTGGCGAAGAACGCTACCCATACCGTTACTTTCTAACTGGAATATTCCAACTGTATCTCCTTTGCTAAGCTGATCATAAGTTTTTTTGTCATCTAGAGGTATGTTATTTATTAAAAAATTCTTATTCTTTTTAATTATTAATTTTATGCAATCATCAATGATTGATAATGTGGTTAATCCAAGAAAATCAAATTTTATTAAACCAGCTTCTTCAACGTATTTCATAGAAAATTGTGTTGCATTTGTATTGGTATTTTGATCTTTGTATAAAGGAACTACTTTAGATAATTTTTCATGACCAATCACAACTCCTGCAGCATGTGTTGAAGCATGTCTGTGAGTACCTTCAATTTTAAGACTCACATCAATAATATTTGAAATTCTTTCATCACTGCTTATCCTTTCTTGCAAACTTCTCTCAGATTTAATTGACTCACTTAAAGTCAGTGGATTTGATGGATTAAAAGGTATTAATTTAGCAAAAGAGTCAACCTCTCCATACGGAACTTCTAAAACTCTACCTATATCTCTTACTGCAGCTCTAGATGCAAGTGTTCCAAATGTAATTATATGAGCAACACATTCACTTCCATATTTATTATTTACGTATTCGATAACTTCATCTCTTCTAGTTTGACAAAAATCTATGTCAAAATCTGGCATTGACACTCTTTCTGGATTTAAGAATCTTTCAAATAATAATTCATATTCTAATGGATCTAAATCTGTTATTCCTAAACACCAAGCTACTAAACTACCTGCACCTGATCCTCTTCCAGGGCCAACAGGGATGGATTGCTCTTTAGCCCAATTAACAAAATCTGCTACTATTAAAAAATATCCAGCAAACCCCATTCTAATGATGATTTCATTTTCATATTTCAATCTATCTGTGTAAATTTCTATATTCTTAATATTCTTTTCTTTTATTTTTTTTTCAAGTCCCAGTTCTGAGGTTTTTAATAAAAAATCTTCTGCGGATAGATCTAAATCATTTTTAAATTCCGGTAATTGTGGTTTTGTTGATTCAGGAAAATAATTACAAGATAGAGAAATATTTAAATTATTTTGTATTATCTCAGGAATATCTTGAAAATTTGAATACATTTCTTCATTTGACTTAAA
>CABYKC010000001.1 GCA_902519435.1 uncultured Alphaproteobacteria bacterium | reverse complement strand
ACCGTAACAATATCCTGAGATTGGGTCAGTTTTACAAACACTAATGCAAGGCGAAGTTACTTTGTTCTGTTCCATAATAATATACATATATTTTTTTTTAGTTTATTCCATTAAAACGATGTAAAACTTTAAAATTATGACTGATTTTAGCTATTTAAATGTTGATAATGCTTATAAATTAATCAACCAAAAGGTAACAAAAACTCCTTTGGTAACTAATGATTATATAAATAATCTTTTAGAAGCTGAAATTTATTTTAAACTTGAGAATTTACAAAATACTGGATCATTTAAATTACGTGGAGCTACACATAAAATTACAAAATTAATAGAAACTGTAAAAGACTCAGGTGTAGTAGCATATTCATCAGGTAATCATGCACAGGCTGTTGCCTATGCATCTATGATTAATACTATTAGTGCAAAAATAATAATGCCTAAAACTGCACCTCAAATAAAAATTGAAAATACAAAAAAATATGGAGCAGAGGTAATATTATATGACACTTACTTTCAAAGTAGAGAAGAGATAGGAAATGAAATTCAAAAGAAGGATAATAGAGCTTTAATTAAACCCTATGATGATGAAGATATAATTGCTGGTCAGGGAACTGCAGCTATCGAAATTGTAAATGATTTGAAAGAGCAATCAATTGAACCTGATCTATATTTATGTTGTTGTGGAGGTGGAGGGCTTATTGCAGGAACATCAACATACTTAAAACATATTTACCCAAATATAAAATCATATTCTGTAGAGCCTGAAGAATTTGATGACACAAAAAGATCTTTAGAAGCTGGTAAACTTATAGAAAATAAAAAAAATGCTAAATCTTTTTGTGATGCACTATTGGCACCACAACCTGGTAATATAACTTTTCAAATTAATTCAAATAATCTTGAGGGAGGACTAAGTGTTTCTGATGAAGAAGTAACAAAAACTATAATTTTGCTAGCTGAACAACTTAAAATAGTTGTGGAGCCAGGAGGAGCAGTTGCAGCGGCAGCAGCATTAAATAATAAAATTGATGTTAGAAATAAAAAAATTATAGTTATGATTTCTGGTGGTAATATCGATTTAAGTTTATTTAAAAAGTTATAATGAATCAATCAAATTTAAAAAAATTACAAAATCTATTAAAAGAAAAAGATACCGATATTTTTGTCATTAATAGAAGTGATGAATATTTAAATGAGTATATTTCCCCAAATGCAGAAAGATTAAATTTTATAACAAACTTTTCTGGTTCAGCAGGAAGAGCAATTATAACACCAACAGATGCCTTCTTGTATGTTGATGGAAGATATACTTTTCAAGCAAATACTCAAATTAACGCCAAAGAGATTCAAGCAAAACACTTAAATAGCTTTTGGACAGATTTAGAAAAAATTTTATTAGAAGAAGAATATAAAATTGCATTAGATCCAACTCTTCATTCAATTATAGAAATTGAAAAAGTGGTTAAAATGTTAGAGAATTCAAAATCTCAACTCCAACTAATAGATAAAAATTTTGTTGATTTAATATGGGAAAATCAACCAAAAACTCAGTATACAGATATATTTGATCACTCAACAAGTTATGCCGGTCAGAGCAGAAGTGAGAAATTAGATATTTTAAAAAAATTTTTAGATCAAAATGAAATTGATCATTACTTTGTTTCTGGGCTTGATAATATTGCTTGGCTATTAAATTTAAGAGCAGATGATATAAAATATACACCGTTGCTTTATTCTTATCTTCTAATTTCAAAAAATAATAAACACTCTTTGTATATTAAAGAGTCTTCAATGCCAGAAATTCTAAAAAAAGAAATCAAAACACTAATAAATATTAATAATATTGAAAATATCGGATCAATTTTTAATAACATTAATTCATCTGAATCAATTGGTTTAGATTTTAATTCCACTACTTTTTATTTTTTAGATCTTTTAAGAAAACAAAAAATAAATATTAAAAATTTAGCAAATCCATGTATTTTGTTAAAAGCTATCAAAAATGAAACTGAACTTGATGGGGCAAAAAAAGCACATATAAGAGATGGTGTTAGTATTACCAAATATATTTATTGGTTAAAAAATATCATGGATCCTAAATCAAATGATGAAATAAGTGTTGCACATCATTTAGAAAATCTGCGAAGAAAAAATGAATTATTTCATTCTCTATCTTTTGATACAATATCAGCAATTGATCAAAATGCAGCCCTTCCTCATTACCGTGTTACTGAAGAAGGAAAATCATCTTTCTCAGATAATAATATTTATCTTGTTGACTCAGGAGGGCAATATTTTGATGGAACAACGGATATAACAAGAACTATAATATTAGGTGAAGCAACAACAGAACAAAAAGATAGATTTACGAGAGTTCTTAAAGGTCATATTGCATTATCAAATCATGTTTTTGAAAAGGGAACAAAAGGAACAGATATTGATTATCTAGCAAGAAAAAGTCTACAAGAAATTAATTTAGATTACGATCATGGTACCGGTCACGGTATAGGAAGTTTTTTGAGTGTCCATGAAGCTCCACAACGTATTGCAAAAAAATCAATGTTTGATAGCGTTGAGTTGCTTCCGGGAATGATTTTATCCAATGAACCTGGATACTATAAAGAAAATGAATATGGTATAAGAACAGAAAATTTAGTCGTGATAAAAGAGAATAATGATAAGAAATTATATTTTGAAAACATCTCGTGGTGTCCAATAGATTTGGATCTCATTGAAAGTAGTATGCTTGATCAAATTGAAAGACGTTGGCTAAATAAATATCATAGAAAGGTGTATGAAACATTGCACACGCACCTTGATAATCAAGAAAGAGATTGGCTTAAAGAGGTAACTTCTGAAGTTTAGTTAAAGCCGCCAACTATGCGGCTTTCTTATTGATATCAAATTCAGTTCTTAGGAGATGCTTATCTAATTCAATTTTCCATTCTTTTCCATATTCAGATTTGAAATATTTAACTAAATCCTCATCATAGTTGTAGTTTTTGTCACTTAAATCCTCGTAAACTTTGTTAAAAAAGTTAAAAACATTAATCATTATTTATTCCTTTCAATTATAAAATAGTAATTATTCTATGCAATCAAAGTATAAAAATATGAATATTAATATGCAAAAAATGCATATATAAATATATCAAAAATTCAAATGTACTTAAATTATTTAATAATAATTAAAATTAATTGTTCCTGATTGACTTTGTACATTAATACTTCATAAATTTTATAACATTATAACTTTCAATGATAATAATTTTAACACAATGTTTTCCATCTAGAGTAGGGGGAATTGAAACATTGATGTATGACATAGCATTAAATTTAAGTCATAAACACGATGTAAAGGTTTTAGCTGACCAACAAAACAGTGCTAAAGATTTAGAATTTGATAAAAACAATAAAAATTTTTCAATATTAAGATTTAAGGGTTTAAAATTTTTAAGAAAAAGAAATAAATTTAATCAACTTAAAAATATTTGTTCTTCAAATAATATTGAAGCAGTCATCACTGATAGCTGGAAAAGTCTTGAGTTACCAATTAATTTTTTAAAAGAAAAAAAAATCCCAATCATTAGTCTTGTTCATGGAAACGAAATAATAATCAAAAACGATAATCATCATAAACGAATAAAGAAAGTTTTAGAATTAGCAAACGCATTAGTGGTCAATTCATCATATACTAAAAACTTACTTTCAAAAATAAGTGAAAACTTTAAAAAAATTGAGGTTATCTATCCAGGTGTAAAATCAACTAAGAATATTATAGAACAAGAAATAGATTTAGACGATAGTTATCCAACGTTGCTTACTCTTGCCAGACTAGAAAAAAGAAAAGGACATTCGTATATTCTTAAATCTATTTTTAATTTAAAAAAAATTTATCCAAATATTCAATATATAATTGCTGGTGAAGGTGATCAGTTAAAGAATATAAAGAAAGAAATAAAAAATTATAATCTAGAATCAAATGTGAAGTTAGTTGGAACAATAAATGAAAATCAAAAAAAATTCATTTTTTCTAAGACTGATATTATGATCATGCCGACAATAGATGAAACTCATGCAAATTCTATTGAAGGTTTTGGAATCGCTTACATTGAAGCAGCACAATATGGAATTCCTTCAATTGCCTCAAATGTTGGAGGCACTCCTGAAGCTGTATTGCATAATAAAACAGGTTTAATTATTAATAATTATAATGAATTAGATGAATCAATTAAGAATTTAGTTGAGAACAAAGAAAATAGAATTGAATTAGGACAAAATGCAAAAAATAGAGCAGAAAATGAATTAATCTGGGAAAAACAAGTATTAAAATACAATAAGTTAATAGATGATATTCAATGACTATTTTATTTCATAATACAACTTTTGATAAAATTGATGTTTGGAAAAAAATAATAAAAAAATATTTTAAAAATGAAAAAATAATTTCTATCAAAGATTATAAAAATTTTCATGATGTAAACTGCGCAATTATTTGGAATCTACCAGATAATATTCTTTCAAGACTAAAAAATCTCCAAGTTATTTTCTCTATGGGAGCTGGAGTAGATCACATTCTAAAACTTAAAAATTATAATATAAAAATTCCCATAATCAGAATAAAGGATGAAGAAATGGGGGAGAGAATTGCCAATTATTCTCTAGCTCAAATACTCAATTATCAATTAAATTTTAAAATTTTTCAAAATTCTCAAATCAAACAATTTTGGTCTGGAGAAAGGACACCAATTGATAATAAAAATTTAACAGTAGGTATTCTAGGTCTAGGCTTTCTTGGTAATCATATTGCAAAACTACTAAATAAATTAAATTATAATGTTATTGCATATAAAAAAAATCGAGCAAAAGTAAAAAATGTAAAAATATATACGGGTAAAAATATTATAAGTTTTATCAAAAGTTCTGATGTTATCATTTCTATTCTACCATCAACAGCTCAAACAAATAATATAATAGATAAAAAGTTTTTGAAGAAAATGAAAAAAAATTCTTGTTTAATAAATATAGGTAGAGGAAATGCAATTGAAGAGAAAGACCTTCTAAATCATTTAAAGAAAAACAAAAATTTTTATGCTTATTTAGATGTCTTTAAAGATGAACCTTTAAAATCAAGTAGCCAATTTTGGAAACTGCCAAATGTAACAATTACTCCACATGTAGCAGGTGTAACAGCTATAGAGCCATCTGTTAAATATATGTACTCTAAATATAAAAGACTAAGAAAAAAGAAAAAAGTAAAATCAGATGTTAATCCATCTGACGGATATTAATTGACATCAAAATAATTTTGTAAAATTCTAAAATAAATACTTTCCAATTTAATAATATCTTCAACAAAAACAAATTCATCTACTTTATGAAGAGTTTGATTTCTAAGACCTAACTCTACTACTTCACAATAGTTCTTTATATATCTTGCATCAGAAGTACCACCATCGGTAGCTTGCTCAGGTGGGCTATTTCTGCCTGTGACATCAGAAATTGATTTTGAAATAATATTATATAAATCACCGGCTTTATTCAAAAATGACTCAGCTGTTGCATCATAGGTATAAGTGCAACTAGCGTTTTCCAGTTTAGAGAAAATCTTTTCAATTTTATTATCGATCCATTTTATAAGTGAGTCAGATGAGTGCATATCATTAAATCTAATATTTACTGTTGCTTTAGCTAATTCTGGAATTACGTTTTGAACAGGATTGCCAATATCAATAGTAGCAATTTGAACTGATGTTGGTAAAAAATTTTCATTACCTTCATCTAGCGGCTCTTCTAATATACTATTTAATAAATTTACTAAGTGATGTGAAGAATTTTCAGCTAAATGAGAATTCGCCGTATGTCCTTGAATACCTTTTACCTGAAAAAAGAAACTAACTGA
Organism: uncultured Alphaproteobacteria bacterium; assembly: GCA_902519435.1. The sequence continues at coordinate 80,542 of CABYKC010000001.1, read as the reverse complement.
TCCTCTTCTTCCAATTTTAACTTTATCGCCGACCTCATTTTTAGAAGTTGGTTCACCAACAAGACAATGATCAAATTTATAATTTTGTTTACTTGCCCATTCTAGAATTCTTGGTGTGCCATTTACAGAATCTCTTTCTTCATCACCTGTAATAATAAAGGAAATCTTTCCTGGAAAATTTTTATATTTATCTACAAATCTTTTAGCGGCACTGATGAAACAAGCAACACTGCTTTTCATATCTTCGCTACCTCTTCCATAAAGTTTGCCTCCATCTATTTGTGCAGAAAAAGGACGGTATTTCCATGAACTTTCATTACCTACAGGAACTACATCTGTATGACCAGCATAAGCAAAATGTTTTCCTTCATTTCCTACTGTTGCAAATAAATTTTTTACTTCATAAGAATTGTTTCCAGAGAAAGTTAATTGATGACAGTCACATCCTATAGCACTGAGATGATTTTCAACGACTGTTAAAGCGCCCTCATCTTTTGGAGTTACACTTGCACATTTAACTAAAGATTGTGTAAGAGTAACTGGATCAAAATTAATTTCTGACATTAATCTCTTAAAAGATCATTGATTGATGTTTTGCTTCTAGTTTTTTCATCAACTCTTTTAACAATAACTGCACAGTATAAAGAAGGATTAATATCTCCTTCTTTTTTTCCTGGTAATGTACCTGGTACCACAACTGAATACGCTGGAACTTTTCCCATATGAATTTCCCCAGTTGATCGATCGACTATTTTTGTAGATGCTCCAATAAATACACCCATTGATAAAACCGCACCTTCACCAACAATAACACCTTCAGCCACTTCACTTCTAGCTCCAATAAAACAATTGTCTTCAATAATCACAGGATTTGCTTGAAGAGGCTCAAGTACACCGCCAATACCAGCGCCTCCAGAAATATGACAGTTTTTACCTATTTGCGCACATGAGCCAACTGTTGCCCAAGTATCAATCATTGTTCCTTCATCAACATATGCACCAAGATTTACAAAAGAAGGCATTAAAACAACACCTTTAGCAATAAATGCAGATTTTCTTACAACAGCGTCTGGTACATATCGAAATCCTGCTTTCAGATGATCATCTTTAGTCCAATTTGCAGTTTTACTTTCTACTTTGTCAAACCAAGTGGCATGCGATGCTTTAATGATTTCATTATCATTTAATCTGAAACTTAAAAGAATTGCCTTTTTAATCCATTGATTAACTTGCCATTCATTATTAATTTTTTCACAAACCCTTAAGCTTCCACTATCAAGTTTGTTTAAAGTTTCATCTACTGCATTTCTAATATCACCTGCAGTATTGACATTAATATTATCTCTATCCTCAAAGGCATCATTTATAATTTTTTCGAGATCACTCATATTTTACCCTCATTTACATCTTTTAAAAATAAACTCAAATCTCTTGTTTGAAAATCTAAATATTCTTTAGATGCTTCAATATCATCAGAAAAATTCTCATAACCAGCATCAACCCAGACAGGTGTAAAACCAACTTTTTTTGCTGGAACTAAATTTTTTGCGATATCATCAAACATTGCTGATTTATTTGGTTCGATATTAAATAAGTCGATAATTTTTTCATAGGGAGAAATTTCTGGCTTAGGAATATAATCAGCCATTTTAATATCATATATTTCATCAAAAAAATTTGTTAGATTTATTTTTTCTAATACATCTAAGACATGTTGCTTATTTGCATTTGTATAAATAATTTTTCTTCCCTCAAGTTTATATAATTCATCATTAAGATTTTGATTTGGACCAACAATTGAGTAATCTAACTTATGAACTTCTTCTAAAAAATAATCAGGATCTACGCCATGGTTATCCATCATACCTCTTAGAGTTGTGCCATGTTGCTTGTAATATTTTGCTTGTAGTTTTTTTGCTTCAGCTAATTCCATATTTAAATTTTTAGCTACAAATTCACCCATTAACTTATGTACTTGCTGAAAAATTCCACTGTCTGCAGAGTAAAGTGTGTTGTCTAGATCAAATATCCAGGTATTGATGTTATCTTTAAAGCTCATTTAATTACTTGTTATTTGTGTACCAATTCCATGTTCAGTGAATAACTCTAATATTACTGAATGAGGAATTCTTCCATCTAAAATAGTAGATTTTTTAACACCTTTTTTCATTGCATCAATACATGTATTAATTTTCGGCTTCATACCTCCAGAAATATATTCTTTATTAGCAATACTTTTAGCTTCTTCTAATGTTATTGATGAGATTAATTTTTCATCTTTGTCTAAAATTCCAGGTACATCGGTTAGTAATAATAATTTACTTGCCTGTAACTCACCTGCTATAAAACCCGCAACAGTGTCAGCATTAATATTATATGTAAAATTATTTTCATCCTTACCTAAAGGAGATATGACAGGTATTTGACCATTTTTTATAAAGCTAGTTAGCATATCTTTGTTTAATTTTTTTGGTTGTCCAACAAAACCAATATCAACTATTTTTTCAATATTTGAATCACTATCTTTAATTTCCACGTTCAATTTAGTTGCAGTGACTAAGTTATCATTACCAGATACTCCTATCGCTTTTCCTCCAGAGACACTTATAGATTCTACTATTTCTGAATTGATATCCTTAGATAAAACTTCCTCAACTACCTTAATTGTTTCTTTATCAGTAACTCGTAATCCTTCAACAAATTGTGTTGATATATTTTTTGATTTAAGTCTCTCACCAATTTGAGGTCCTCCACCATGAATAATAATTGGTGACACACCTACTTCTTTTAATAAACCAATATCTCTTGAAAAACTCTCAGACAGTTTTTTATCTCCCATTGCATGTCCACCGTATTTTATTACAATGGTATCACCACTATGTTCTCGAATGTATGGAAGAGCTTCAACTAAGGTTGAGGCTTTATGAATAAAATAAGCCTGATCACTCTCTGATAAAAAATCAAATTTCATATTTATTGTGATAACCCGTATATAGATCTTTGAATCTCTGTAATACCATTATTTTTTTTGGTCTCAGATTGATATATTTTCGTAAATGATTTTTCATAATTTTGCATTAAACTTAAAATTGATTTTTTTTGATATTCTAAATAGTTATTAGATATTTTATCTATTTTAGTTAAAATTATAGAAAATTTTCTTGAACAATCACTCAATAAATCCAACATATCAATATCAGAATTTTTGATACCAACTTTTGAGTCAATGAGTAAAAAAACATGATCAAGTGTATCTCTATTTTCTATATATTCTTCAATCAAGGTCATTAAGTTTTCTCGATCAACTTTTGATACTTTGGCAAAACCATAACCTGGCAAATCAATCATATTTATTTTTTCACTAATTAAAAAAACATTTATAGCCTGAGTTCTTCCTGGAGTTTTACTTGTTTTGGCTAGTTTTTTTGTTTTAGTTAAAGAATTTATTAAACTAGATTTTCCCACATTAGATCTGCCTATGAAACAACATTCTTTTTTTATATCTGAATAAGGAATGTCTTTAAATGACAGAAAGGAACCTAAAAACTTATTATTATTAAAAAAGTTATTTAAATTTTTATTTAAGCTAGCCATTTTTGGCTAAAATTCTTCTTTGAATATACCATTGCTGCGCAATTGATAAAATATTGTTCACTGACCAATATAAAACTAAACCAGCTGCAAAACCAGCTAGTACAAAAGTAAACACAAATGGAAGTAATGCAAAAATTCTAGCCTGTGTTGGATCAGCAGGAGCAGGATTTAGTTTTTGTTGTAACCACATGGTGAAGCCCATAATGATAGGAAGAATACCAATATCAATTATTGAAAGTATAGGCGGTACATCCCATGGAACTAATCCAAATATTGTCATTAAGCCTAATGGGTCTGGTGCAGATAGATCATGAATCCATCCATAAAAAGGAGCGTGATACATCTCTATAGTAACAAACAACACTTTATACAAAGAGAAGAAAATTGGTATTTGTACTAAAATTGGCAGACACCCCGCAACAGGATTAGCTCCCTCTCTTTTATATAAGGCCATTAGTTCTTGCTGCATTTTTTGTCTGTCATTTGGATAGGTTTCTTTTAATCTTTGCATATCAGGCTGAAGTTTTTTCATCTTTGCCATAGATTTAAAAGATGCCTGCGCTAGTGGGAATAAAATTAAACGCATTAAGATGGTAAAGGCAATTATTGCCAAACCAAAATTACCTGCATAACCAAAAAACCAATTAATGGCATATGAAACAGGTTTAGTTAAAAAGCTAAACCAACCCCAGTCAATTGCATCAGTAAATCTTGGTATAGAGAGATTTTCGTCATACGCACTTAAGACATTTAATTTTTTTGCACCCACAAATAATTTTCCGCCGTAAGATATATTTTCACCCGAGTTAATTTTATATATCTGACCAACATAGCCTGCCCTATAGCTATCACGTCCATTATTTCCGTATCTATAATTGACGTTAATAGATTGGTCAGCATCAGGAATTAAAGCAGACATCCAATATTTGTCAGTAAAACCTAACCAGCCTCCTTGTGTTTTATTATCGCAAAACTCTTTTTTTGTTTTCATTGATGAATTACAATCATCGGCAATATCATCATAATTTTTTTCCAATAATTCGTCGTTTATTAGACTAATTAAACCTTCGTGAAGTATAAAAAAATTAATTGTATCAGGTGTGTTTATTCTTTTGATTAATCTGTATGGAAAAACTTCAATATTTTCACCACTGTTATTTTCTATTTCTTGTGTAATTGTAAACATATACTCATCATCAATTTGATAGTTGATTTTGAAGGTTATATTTTTATTATTCGTCCAACTAAGTGTAACAGGGTTTGAGGGGCTTAGAGTGGTAGAGTTAGTTTTCCAATCTGTTTCTAAATTAGGTAATTCAATGTTAGAATTTTTTAGCTCTTTCCAACCTGTTTCAATGTAATATGGATTAGCTGTCCCATCTGGTAACAAAAGCTGGATGTTATTCGAATCAGGTTCTAAGCTAGTTTTATATTTTGATAATATGAGGTCATCTAAAATTGCTCCTTTTAGATTTATAGAACCTTTAATAGATGCATTTTCAAAAATAACTCTGTCGGTTTGAATTAAAGCTTCATCTCTACTTTGTATTTCTGAAACAGCTTGGCTGCTTTGTCCATCAATGGATGTTGCAGGCTCTAATACTTCATCTTCTTCAAAGGATGTTGTTTGAATTGGTTGAGTTGGAAATAATAATTGAAAAAAAATAATTATCGCAATTGAAATACCAATAGCTAAATATAAATTTCTTTGTTCGTTCATTTATTTAACTCAGATTTTTTAGGTACTGGATCAAATCCGTGTGAACCCCAGGGATGACATTTTGAAATTCTTTTCGCCGATAAAATTGATCCTTTAAATAACCCATGTTCCTTTAATGCTTTAATAGAATACTCAGAACAGGTTGGTAAATACCGACAATTCTGCCCAAGTAATGGGGAAATCAATAACTGGTATAATCTAATTATTATGATTAAAGGTAATGAAATATATTTACTAACCATTTATCTTTCCCTTAAGTTCTAATAAAAGTTTATCAAATTTCTCTTCGAGCAATGACGTTTTAGCTATTAACACATAATATGAATTAATTTTACCATTAATAATAATTTTTCTAGCTAATTCTCTCATTATTCTCTTTGCTCTATTTCTTTTTACTGCGTTGCCAATTTTTTTGGAAGCTGTGTATCCTACACCTATAGAATTTTCTAGATCTTGATTGTGTAAAATTTGGATATTCATATTTTTACCTTTTATAAATTCTCCCTGGTTTCGTATCATAACGAAAGTCGATCTTTTCTTAATTGTAAATAATGTTTGGGCCATTTGGCCTTTTTAAGCGCTTAATTGAGCTCTTCCTTTTGCACGTCTTCTATTAATGATTTGACGACCTGCTTTAGTTGCCATTCTAGCTCTAAAACCGTGTCTTCTTTTTCTAATTACTCTGCTAGGTTGGTAAGTGCGTTTCATAATAAATCTCTGGGCCTAATACGAATTCATTATATATAAGTCAAATATTTACTTATGTAATCGATGAAAATTTTCAAAAAAGCTAGTGAATTAGAGCCAAATTTAGTTTCAATCAAAGACAAGGGTCAGTCTATTGGTTTAGTTTTAACAATGGGAAACTTACACGATGGACATTTATCTCTCATTAGAGAAGCACAATTACATAACGAATTTGTGATCTGTTCAATATTTATTAATCCTACTCAATTTAACAATGAAAATGATTTCAATTCTTATCCAAAGACAATTGATGAAGATATTTCTAAATTAGAAAATATTGGTTGTAATGCACTCTTCTTACCTGACATTCAAGAGATATACCCTAAAGGATTGGCAAAGAAAAAAATTGTAAACAATTTTAGAAATATTTTATGTGATAAATTTCGACCTGGCCATTTTGATGGAGTTACTACTGTTGTGGATCTTTTTTTTAATTTGATTAAACCAACGAATAGTTATTTTGGTGAGAAGGATTTTCAGCAAGTAAAAATAATACAAGATTTAGTAAAAATTAATCATCACAATATTAAAATAATTCAATGCCCATCTGTACGAGATAAAACAGGTATGAGTTTATCTTCAAGGAACTCTAAATTTTCTAATGATCAATTAAAAATTTTTGATGTATTAGGAAATAAAATTAAAGAACATATTAATCTGTTAAAACAAAATGAAATTAATAATTTAGATCAATTAAAAATAGAGTTTCTTCAAAATAATATAAATAAAATTGACTATTTAGAGATAAGAAATGAAAATAATTTAGAAATAACAAAAAATTATTCTGAAGCTAGATTATTTATTGCTTTATATATTGGTGAAATTAGAATTATTGATAATTTTAAATTATATTAAGGTATTAACCAATTATATTCTGGTTCATTATTTTTAAATGTTAATTTTAATCTACGATGACCTGAAATTTCTAAATAAAGCCAATCAATTTCATTAATTTTATTTTCAACTACTGTAAAATTTTTATATCCTTTTTCACTTTCTTCATGACTTGGTTCCTTTCCGGTTAAGTGTTCAGGGATACCATCTTCTGGAAATTCAGTGATTGAGCTTGGATCTTTCAATGTTAAGTAACATTTTCTACTAAACAATCTTGTTTTATCCCACATTTCTTTAGCTTTATCATTTTGATTATTAACCAAAGACGTTGTTTTGATTCGCATTTGAATTTTTAATTTATGATCATAAAAAACAAATTGAGAACTACTATTTTTTTTTAAATTAGGAACCTTCGGAGATCTAAAGTCTGTGTGAAAATTTAGTGTCATGCTATTGGGATCAAACTTTCTTAAGACTACAACTCTAGAATCAATTCCACCTTCACTATCAATATTACTAAAGACTGGCGTGTGAAAGGTGTGTTTTCTATCTTTAACTCCTCTAGTTAAATTTTTCTTTATATCCTCAAATATTTCTGCAGCATTTTCTTTTGAAGAAGTCGACATTGTTATTGTAATATAAATTGTTTTGAAGAAATAGCTAGATAATGGAAATAAATAAAATTACGAATTTATTGAATCTGGAGCATGTTAAGTTTTTAATATCTATCTTTAAAGAAAATAATATTGAAATTCGATTAGTAGGAGGGTGTATACGAGATGCTCTTCTTGAAAGAGAAATCAAAGATATTGATACAGCGACAACTTTGGAGCCTGAAGATGTTTTGTCATTACTAAAAGATAACAATATTGAGTATGATGATTTTGCTATTCAATATGGATCTATAATTGCTTATCCTCATAATCGAAAAATACAAATTACAACTTTACGTGAAGATGTTAATCAAATGGGAAGACATACAAATGTAATTTACACCAACAGCTGGAAAAAAGATTCAGCCAGAAGAGATTTTACTTTCAATGCTTTATATGTTGGAAACAATAATAAACTCCATGATTATTACAATGGCCAATCAGATTTAAATGAAAGTAAAATTTGTTTTATTGGTGAAATAGAGGATAGAATAAAAGAAGATTACTTAAGAATCTATCGATACTTTAGGTTTAGAGGTTTATTTAATTTACCTAAAACATCTTTAAGTGATCAAAAGATTGTAGAAAAATATATTCACGAATCTTTGGCAGTGTTGACCAACGATGTAATAAGACAAGAAATATTAAAAATGTTTAATATGTCTTTTCCATTAAATTGTTTTTACATATCTCATCAAACGTTACAAAAATTCAAATGGGTTGAAATAGTGCAAGAGCATTTTATACGAACAAAATACGACCTTGGATTAAATAAATGTCTGAATAAGATTGATAATTTAATAAATTAGTTTTTTAGTTTACAATTTTCGCACAAACCAAATATTTCTAAATTATGTTTTTTATAATTGAAGTTATTTTTTTCTGCTTGTTTTGAAAAATAAGAAAATAAATTATTTCCAGTTAGCTCAGTAACACTATCACAGTTTTCACATATCAAAAAAGATGTAGAAGTTTTTGCATTACATCCTTCATGTTTACAAGCAACGTAAGAATTTCTACTTTCTATTTTGTGAACTTTTCCAATTTCAATCAATTTATCGAGTGCCCTGTAAACTTGCAGAGGAGATTTTATTCCCATTTTTTGTATATCATAAAGAATTGTGTACGCCTTCATCGGTTCAGAAGAGTTTTCTAAAACTCCAAGAACTGTTTTTTGATTCTTAGTTAAATTATCCGATGCCAATCCCATAAATCTCAATTACCAAATTGTTTTCATTTTTGCAACTTACCTCTCAACTCTAGTGGAATAAGAGAAATAATAAATAATATTATCGCTATAACAATAATCGATGGTCCCGAAGAGGTATTCAATTCCAAAGAAGTAAATAAGCCAATTGTAACAGATAAAATACCAATTAATATGGCTACAAATACCATTTGTGTTGGATTGTGAGTTATATTTCTTGATGCGGCAGCTGGTATTATTAGCAGACCAGTAATTAAAAGAGTCCCAATCATTTTTATAGACAATGCAATAACTCCAGCTAGTAGTAAGGTAAAGATCATATTATATATGTTCGGTTTCATTCCTTCTGCTAAAGCTAGATCATAATTAACTGTAGCTGAAAATAATGATTTCCAAATAAAATATAAAATTCCTATAATTATAAAACCACCAATCCAAACTAAGGCAATATCTTGAAGAGTTACTGCTAAGATATCGCCAAAAAGTAATCCCATAATATCAAAACGAATACTTGATAAAAAACCCATTAACACCAAACCAATTGCAAGAGTAGAGTGAGCTAATAATCCAAGTAATGAATCACCAGCTAATCTAGTCCTCTTTTGTAAGTTGAGAAGAAGTAGAGCGATAACTGCAGATATTACAAATACGGAAAAGGCAATATTTAAACTAAAGGCATAAGCTAAAGTTACTCCTAACAAGGCAGAGTGAGCTAAAGTATCACCAAAATAAGACAGCCTTCTCCAAATTACTAAGCAACCTAGTGGTCCTGTAATTATTGCAATACCGATACCAGCAACTAATGCTCTAGTAAAAAAATCATCTAACATTAACTTGATACACTTCCGTCAGAAGCATGTGTGTGATCATGATCGTGCTGATAATATGTTAAAGTTTTTGATCTATGCTCACCAAATAATTCTATATAAGCTTTATCTTTTATAACCGAACTTGGTTTTCCTGAACAACATATATGTCCATTTAAACAAACTACATGATCTGTTGCAGACATTACAAAATGCAAGTCATGGGAGACTAATAAAATTCCACAATTTAGGTTTGCTGAAATATTTTTTATAATATTATAAAGGTCAATTTCTCCATTAAAATCAACTCCCTGCACAGGTTCATCTAAAACCAGTAATTCTGGTTTTTTTGCAATTGCTCTCGCTAGAAGGACACGTTGAAATTCGCCACCAGATAGACCATGTATTTGTTCCTTGAAAAGTTTTTCTACACCAGTTTGATTTAAGGATTCAATAATTTCATTATTACTGAGATTATTGGTTAATCGCATAAAATCTACAACACGTAATGGCATAGTCCAATCAATATTAATTTTCTGAGGAACATATGCTATTTTATTTGTATACCGTTTCAATGAACCTTCATCAGGTTCAAGAATATTAAGGACCATTTTAGCTGTTGTAGTTTTTCCAGAACCATTGGGTCCAATTAGTGTAACTATTTGACCATTTTTTACCTCAAGAGATACACCTCTTATCAACCATTTTGGTGACTTATAAATACCTGCGTTCTCTAGACTTACCAATAAATTATCTTTACTCATTTTTCTATTTACAATCCAAAATGTAATATTATAACATTACATTATTTAACAGACTTAATTCTAATAGGAATACTTTTATGAAACAAACGAACTTTTTTCTACATATTTCTAAGATTATTTTGTTTTCAGGAATTCTTGTTGCAACTGCATCTGCTAGAGCAGAGCTAAAAGTTGTGACCACAATTAAACCACTACATTCATTGATTTCAAATGTTATGGAGGGAGTAGGAGAACCTGGACTTATAATTGATGGAAGTATATCACCACATAGTTTTACAATGAAACCTTCTCATGCGAAAATGCTTGAGGAAGCAGATGTCATTTTTTGGATTGGAGAGGGTATTGAAACATCAATGGAAGAACCCCTAGACTCAATTGCAAAGGATGCAGAAGTAATTGAATTTATGGAACTTGATTCAATTGCTAAATTAAAATTTAGAGAAGAATCAATTTTTGGTGACCATGACGACCACGACGATCACGATGACCATGATGATCACGACGACCACGATGACCACGATGATCATGACGATCATGATGACCACGATGATCACGATGATCACGACGACCATGACGATCATGACGATCATGACGACCATGATGACCATGATGAGCACGACGATCACGATGATCACGACGACCATGATGACCACGATGATCACGACGACCATGATGACCATGATGATCACGATGATCATGATGACCACGATGATCACGGCCATGCACACGGTGAATTTGATGCTCACATTTGGCTAGATCCAATGAATGCTAAAGAAATGGTTCATGAAATAGCTCATGAGTTAGGTGATTTAGATCCTGCCAATAAAGAGAAATATGAAGCAAATGCTGAAGCAACAATTAGAGCTTTAGATCAGCTTATTAGTGATGTTGGTACAGATATTAATTCTGATGCAAAATTTGTTGTCTTCCATGACGCCTACCAATACTTTGAAGAAAGATTTGGTGTAAGAGCTGCAGGAGCTTTAACATTGAATACTGATGTTTTACCTGGTGCAAAGCAAATAGCTGATATTCAGGATGTTATTAAGGATAAGGGAATAAAATGTATTTTCTCTGAACCTCAATTTAATCCAAAGATTATTACAACAATAGCTGAGGACATGAATATCAAAACAGGAGTTTTTGATCCTTTAGGTGCTAACATTGATGCTAGTAAGTCACTTTACTTTACGTTGATAAGTAATCTCGGGGACGAGCTTAAAGGCTGTTAAATTTTAATATTTAAATAAATTCCACCTTGTATTAAGGTGGAATTTATAAAACTAATTATAAGGAAATTGATATGGAAAATACTTCTCAGGTTCCAGTTACTGTTTTAACAGGGTTTCTTGGAGCTGGAAAAACAACTCTTTTAAATCGAATATTAACTGAACAGCATGGACGGAAATATGCCGTTATAGTTAATGAATTTGGTGAACAAGGTATCGACAATGATCTTGTTGTTGATGCTGATGAAGAAGTATTTGAAATGAACAACGGGTGCATTTGTTGCACTGTTAGAGGTGATTTAATTAGAATTCTAAGTGGCTTAATGAAACGTGCTGATAAGCTTGATGCAATTATTGTTGAGACAACTGGTTTAGCAGATCCAGCCCCAGTTGCTCAGACATTTTTTGTTGATCAAGATGTTGCTGATAGAACAAAATTAGATGCAATTGTTACAGTTGCCGATGCTGTTCATCTAAGTTCTCAATTAGTCGATCATCATGAAGCAGAAGAACAAATTGCTTTTGCTGATGTAATTTTGTTAAATAAAGTTGAACTTGTTGGAGATAATGACATTGTAAAAGTTAATGATCGTATTAGAAAAATTAATCCTTTTGCAAAGATTATTAAAACAACACGTTGTGATGCACCTCTTGATGAAATCGTAGGCTTAAATGCATTTAGTCTAGATAGAGTATTAGATATTGAACCTGACTTTCTTGAATCAGAACATGATCATGAACATGATGATGATGTTACTAGTCTATCCTTTGTATCTGATACACCATTAGATATGGATAAGTTTCAAGATTGGTTTGGAAATTTACTCAGGACTAAGGGTCAGGATATTCTTCGATCAAAAGGCATTTTGAATTTTAAAGGTGAAGATGAGCGATATGTGTTTCAAGGAGTACACATGCTCATGGATGCTTCTCCAATGGGGCCATGGCCAAAAGGAAAAGATAGAAGTTCTCGAGTAGTTTTTATTGGTCGTGACCTTGATAATATGAACCTTAAGGAAGGCTTTGAAAATTGTAAATCAGCATGAATGCTGATCTAGAAACACTTCAAAAATCAAATAAAACTGAACTTGAAAGAAGAGGTTCAATTTTTAATATTGGAGCCCCAGCTACAGAAGCGGTTACAATTCGTGATCAAATAGCGGTAGGATTTGGAGACGGTACTGTAAGATTTTTTCAATCTGGATCTGATCCTAAAACTGTTAAAGCACATAAGGGTGTAGTGTTGAGTATGACAAATTATGAAGATCATGTGTTAACGGGAGGAGAAGATGGACGTTTTCTAAAAATATCATCTGATGGAAATATTGATGAAATTTTTAATTTTGGTTCAAAGTGGGTTGACTGTGTAGCTTCCCACAAAGATACTAAAGTTTGTTCATCAGGAAAGACTGTTTATATTTGGACAAAAAACAAAGATAAACCACAAACTTTAGAGCATCAAAGTACTGTTGCTGGATTAGCATTTGATAATAAAGGCAAGCGTCTTGCGGTCTCAAGATACGGTGGAGTAACAGTGTGGAAACTTAATAATAATAAATGGACAGCATCAAATTTTACATGGAAAGGATCGCATGGAACTGTAACGTTTAGCCCAGATACAAAATATATTGTAACTGCAATGCAAGAAAATCAAATTCATGGTTGGCGCATAAACGACAAAGCTGATTTAGCAATGAGAGGTTATCCATCAAAAATTAAAAGTTTTACTTGGGTTGGTGATACACCGTATTTGGTAACATCTGGATCCAGTGATGCAGTTTGCTGGCCATTTGATGGTAAAGAAGGACCAATGGGGAGAAAGCCAATTGTAGTTGCAAACGGTGGTAAAGAACTTGCAACATTTGTTAAAGCACTAAATGGAGAAAAAGCTGTTTTCACCGGTTTTACAGATGGGTCAGTTTTATTAGCAGAAATTGATGAAAGTAAAAAACCAATTATAATTAGAAGTTCAACAGGTGCAGAAGTTTCAACAATAGCGATATCTAGTGATAATTCACAAATATTAATTGGGGATATGAAAGGTTCTATTCTTTTATCATCTTTATGGGCAGACAATTAAAGGAGAAAATATGTTTAATCGTAAAACTCAAAATGTTGAAAAAATAAGAAATCTTAAACATTTAATTTCCAAGAAATATAAATTACCAGAAAATACTATAATAAGTATTGCTGAGCTCAGTTGTCATGAGCCTGATTGTCCACCAATCGAAACTGTAATTACTGCAAGAAATGAAGACGGATCAATGAAAAATTGGCGAGTTGCAAAATCAATAGAAGAAATAGAGGAGTCAGATATTAATAATCTAACAAACCACACCCATTAGATTATTAAATTTAGAATAAAAATGTCAAAAAAACAAAAAGAAATAATATTATCTGTTTGTCTCACATGTACCCTTAATAAAGCTCAAAATAATAATAAACTTGCAGGAGAAAAACTTGCACAAAAATTAATTGATAAATTTAAAAATACAAAAAATGTAACTTTAAGAGGTGTAAATTGCATGAGTAATTGTAAACGTTCATGTATTGTATCCTTTACCGCAGAAAATTGTTTTACCTATGTGTTTGGAGATATAGATCCTGAAAATTCTGCTTATATTGATTCAATAGAGGAACTGCTATTATCCTATAGCAAATCTGATGATGGTTTTTTGAGACGTAGACATAGACCTGAAATATATAGATCTAATATCGTTGGTAGATTTCCTCCAATAAATAGTAAGTCAGATATTATTATTAATTTAAAATAGTAAAATTTTAAAAAAAATTAAATTATAATTATTTATTTCTGAATTTTGTTTAATTTAGAATGTATTATTAACAGCAATCTCCACCTTCACAAGTGCAACAACAGCTGCAGCTGCAACCACACTTTGGTGGGTTTGGATTTTGATTTTTCATAATCATACCTATATATTTTATAATAATTTAAAATACAAATGAGAAAAGCATTAGAAATTAAAGAGTGTATGAAGACTTTCGAGGGTGACGGGATACCTGTAACGAGAGCTTTCCCTGTCCCTGGAATGAGAGAAAATGATCCATTTCTTCTTTTTGATCATTTCGGCCCAATTAATTATGAGCCAGGAGGTGCAACTGGTGTACCAGCACATCCTCATTGTGGATTTGAGGCAATTACTTATATGCTTGGTGGTGAAGTAGAGCATAGAGATTCATTTGGAGGACAAGCAGAAATTGAAACTGGTGATGTACAATGGATGACAACTGGATCAGGTATAATCCACTCTGAATTAGTAACAGAAAAATTTAAGAAGAGTGGTGGTATCATGCAAGGATTACAAATTTGGGTAAACCTTCCACAAAAAAATAAAAAAGTGAAACCTTGTTACCAACATATTAAAAGAAACACTATTCCAACAGTATCTGAAAATGCAAATATAGAAATTAAAGTTCTTGTGGGTGAAATAAATGGAACCAAATCCAAAGTTCAAACATATTCACCTGTATCAATATTTGATATTCAATTTTCAAAACCAGATATGACAAAGTTTAATGTTGATAAAGAACAAAATCTTATGATCTATATTATCGATGGTCAATTACAATTTAACGAGGAAGATAAAATCGCTAATAAAGGTGATATGATTTACTTTGATCAGTCAAGTGATGAGATTCAACTTACATCAATATCAGAAAAAGGATCCTACCTAGTTTTAGCAGGTAAGCCACTTAAAGAACCTGTTGCACGTTATGGTCCTTTTGTGGCGAATTCTGAAGGAGAAATCAAGCAAGCAATGATGGACTATCAAGAAGGAAAGATGGGAAGCTTAGCTTAAGCTAATTGACGTAACATTTCACCAGCTACAATAGCAACTGAACTACTAAGATTAATCGATCTAGGCCCCTTTATCATTGGTATTGTTAATCTTTCATCGACAGAGCTATGAACAAAATCAGGTGCTCCTGCACTTTCTCTGCCAAATAAAATAATATCATTTGTTTGAAATTTATAATCGAAATAACTTTTTTTACTTTTAGTTGTTAGAAGAATGAGTCGATATGAATTATCTTTTGACCACTCATAAAATTTATCCCAACTTAAATGTTTTTTTAATTCTAGATAATCATAGTAATCCATTGATGCTCTTTTTAATCTCTTATCGTCAATCACAAAGCCAGCTGGCTCTATTATATCTACTGGTATTCCAAGACAGGCACCTAGTCTAAATATGTTTCCTGCATTCTGTGGTATGTCGGGTTCAAATAGAGCAATTCTCATGTTTTTTTACTATATTATTTTATTACTTGCGTCACGCTGGCACATATTTAAAAAGTATTTTTTTGAGTAATTAAGATATAAGAAATTCACAATAAATGGCTAAAAAACCCAAAAATAAGAGAAGAGATTTCCTACAACTTAGCACCGTAACGCTTGGTGCTGTTGGAACAGCTGCTTTCATATGGCCTTTTCTAAAAAGTATGAGTCCAGCAGAAGATACATTAGCTGCAGGATCAACCGAAGTAGATATTAGTGCTATTGAAGAAGGTCAAAGTATAACAATAAAGTGGCGTGGAAAACCTGTTTTCATTAAAAAAAGAACAAAAGATGAGATTGATGCAGCTAAAATGGTTCAAGCTTCTGACTTAAGAGATCCACAAGATGATGCAGATAGAGTACAAAAAGAAGAATGGTTGGTCTTAGTGGGAGTATGCACACACTTAGGTTGTGTTCCGCTTGGTCAGAAAGTTTCTGATATGAAAGGTGAGTACGATGGTTGGTACTGCCCATGTCATGGTTCACATTACGATACATCAGGTAGGATAAGAAAGGGACCAGCCCCAAAAAACTTGGACGTTCCGCCCTATACCTTTTTAAATGATAATACTATAAAGATAGGATAACATGGATAAGAATAGAAAAGTACATCAGTTTAAAAATCCTGTCCTCAATTGGATAGAGTTTCGTTTACCAATTATTTCTTATTTCAAAAAAGAATACGGTGATTATCCAATGCCTAAAAATTGTAATTATTTTTGGAGTTTTGGTGCATTAGCAACAATTACGCTTGTTACAATGATAGTAAGCGGAATTTTTCTTGCAATGAATTACACACCACATACTGATATGGCATTTGATAGTGTTGAAAGAATAATGCGAGATGTCAATTACGGTTGGTTAATGCGATACATTCATTCCAATGGTGCAGCCTTTTTCTTCATTATAGTTTACATTCATATAGTTAGAGCAATGTATTTTGGTTCTTACAAATATCCAAGAGAGCTTAATTGGATTTTAGGTGTATTCATATTTTTATTAATGATGGCAACTTCTTTTCTTGGTTATACATTACCGTGGGGACAAATGTCTTATTGGGGAGCTACAGTTATAACAAATTTATTTAGTGCAATTCCATTTATTGGTGAGGGATTAAAGACATGGCTTCTTGGTGATTACAATGTTGGAAATGCTACTTTAAACCGTTTCTTTGCTCTTCATTATGTTTTACCATTTGTTATTTTTGGTGTTGTAGGTTTACATGTTGCTGCAGTTCATGTTCATGGTTCAAATAATCCTGATGGGATTGATATTAAAACTAACAATGACTCAGTAAACTTTTTTCCATATATGTTAATTAAAGATACAGTAGCTATGTGTGCTTTTGGTGTTGCTATTTCTGCAGTAATATTCTTTGGACCAAATCTTATGGCTGAAGTTGATAATTATATTCCAGCAGATCCACTTGTTACTCCAGCTCACATTGTTCCAAACTGGTATCTTGCACCTTTTTATGCAATTTTAAGAGCAGTACCTGATAAATTAGGAGGAGTTCTCCTAATGTTTGGTGCGATAGTAATTCTCTTTGTTCTACCTTGGCTTGATAGATCAAAAGTGAGAAGCTGTAATTATAGACCTATATATAAGTGGTTTATGATGGGCTTTTTTGTTAACTTCTTTGCATTAGGCTACGTTGGTATGCTTCCTGCTGAAGGTTTATATCTTTTAATTGCTAGAGTAGGTTTACTTTACTACTTTGGTTTTTTCTTTATCATTACACCTTTTGTTGGTTGGATAGAGAAGCCAAGTAAGCTACCGCTCAGTATTAGTGATGTTTATGCTAAAAATATAGCTCCTAATATTGGTGGAGGAGAAAAAGGAATTCCTTCACCAGCAATGCAAAAAGATACAAATCTATAATGCGCCTATTACTTATTATTTTTCTATTATTCTCTTCAAATTTATTTGCTGCAGAAATGAGTACTGAAAAAATGCCAAAACATGATTGGTCTTTTAAAGGTGTAACGGGAACTTTTGATAGAGCCGCAATTCAAAGGGGCTATAAAGTTTATAGAGAAGTATGTGCAGGATGTCATTCAATGAAACTGCTATATTACAGAGATCTAATTGATGTTGGTTTTTCTGAGGCTCAAGTAAAAGTAATTGCTTCTGAATATACTGTATTAGACGGTCCAAATGATGATGGTGAAATGTTTGAAAGACCGGCTAGACCAGCAGATAGATTTGTTAATCCATATGCCAATGATAACGAAGCAAGAGCAAATAATAATGGAGCTTATCCTCCAGATTTGAGTGTAATTACAAAAGCTAGAAAATATGGAGTTGATTATATTTATAACCTTCTTCTAGGTTATGTTGAACCTCCAAAGGGAATGGAGGTCGGTGATGGAATGTGGTACAATAAATGGATGGCTGGAAATCAAATAGCTATGCCAGCACCTATAGCCGATGGAAGTGTAGATTATGATGATGGCACTGATAATAATGCAGAACAGTTATCGGCTGATGTAACACATTTTCTTCACTGGGCTGCTGAACCAGAAATGGAAGAAAGAAAAAATTTAGGAATTAAAGTAATATTATTCTTTATTATTCTAGGAACAATTGTGTACTTAGCAAAAAACAGACTTTGGCGAGACGTCACTTAGACATTAAACAAAAAGTTCATTACATCACCATCTTTGACGATATAATCTTTACCTTCTTGTCTTAGCTTTCCCGAATCTCTACTTCCAGCATCGCCATTATTTTCTATATAGTCTTCATAAGAGATAGTCTCTGCTCTAATAAATCCTTTTTCAAAATCAGTGTGAATTTTTCCAGCAGCTTGAGGTGCAAGTGTTTCTTTTTTTATTGTCCATGATCTTGTTTCTTTTGGACCACATGTAAAATAGTTTATCAAACCTAAAAGTTCATATCCTGATTTTATAACCTTATTCAATGTTGTTTGATCTAAATTAAGTTCTTTTAGAAATTCAAGTTTTTCTTCTTCATTATCTAATTCTGCTATTTGTGCTTCTATTGATGCAGAGATTAAAACTACAGAATGATTATTTTTTTTAGCAAACTCGATGACTTTTTTTGATAACTCGTTTCCAGTGTGAATAGATTCTTCATCTACATTACATATGTACATAGTAGGCTTTAGACTAATTAAGTTAAGACTATTCACAAAGTCAATTTCATTACTAGCGAATTCATCAATTTTTAAGATACTATTAGCATCTAGCATTTGTAAGATTTTATTTATTATATCGAATTGATCTTTAGCTTCTTTATCATTTGCTTTTAATTTTTTTTCTAAACTAGTTTTTTTATTATTTAAGCTTTCAAGATCAGCCAATTGTAATTCTAAATTTATTGTTTCAATATCATCTAATGGATCAATTTTTGATGATACATGAGTAATGTTAGTATCTTCAAAGCATCTAACAACATGTGCTATTGCATCAACTTCTCTTACATGCCCTAAAAATTTATTTCCTAAACCTTCTCCTTGTGAGGCTCCTTTTACTAATCCTGCAATATCAACAAAATCCATGAAAGAAGGGATTATTTTTTCACTCTTTCCAATGATTGCAAGTTTGTCTAATCTGTCATCGGGCACTGCAACTCTTCCTATATTTGGTTCTATAGTTGCAAATGGATAATTTGCAGCTTCCGCTTTATTTGATTGGGTAAGTGCATTGAATAAAGTGGATTTACCAACATTTGGCAATCCAACTATCCCACATTTAAATCCCATAATTAATTTTTCTCACTTATTTTTGTTAAAAATAGAGGAATATCTGAAAATATTAATTCTATATTTTTAACCATTTTATCAATTTTTTTATTTATTATTTCTTCTTCTGATTTTGAAAATTTATTTAAAACATAACTTGAAACTAAATCTTTATGTCCAGGATGATCAATTCCAATACGTATTCTAAAATAATTTTCCCCTATAAATTGGTCAATACTTTCCAATCCATTATGACCTCCGTTTCCACCACCTTGTTTTATTTTTACTTTCGATAATTCTAAATCAAGGTCATCATGTATAACAAAAGTATGGTCTAATTTTATTTTATAAAAATTCACAATTTCTGAAACAGCTTTTCCAGATAAATTCATGAATGTAAGAGGTTTTAACACAAAGATTTTTTGATTATTAATTACACCTGAATATAATTCTTTTTTCTTATCTTCTTTGATTTTATCAAGATTAAAATGTGAGATTATATTATCTGCTAAATGAAAGCCTACATTATGTCTGGTATTATTATAATTTACACCTGGGTTTCCAAGTCCACAAATTAAAAACATAAAATGAAATATAAAGTAAAGTTACTTAGATTCTTTATTTTCTTCTTTATTATCAGAAGTTTCTTCCTTCTTTTCCTCTGATTTTTCTTCACTACCCTCTGTTGCACCTTCTTCAGTTGTTTCTTCAGTTTTAGTTTCAACTTCTACAGTTGGCGGAACTAAGGTAGCTATTACGAAATCTCTATCTTTAATAGTAGGAGCAACTCCATCAGGTAGTTGAATATTACTAATCTTAACTGCGTCACCTATTTCACTTTCAATTAGATCAAATTCAAGTTTGCTAGGTATATTATTTGCATTACATGTTAGTTCAACAAGTCTTCTTACAGTATTTAAAACTCCACCTTTTTTCAAACCAGGACATTTATCTTGATTTAAAAACTCAACAGGAATTTCAACGTTTACTTTCGTATTTTCCTGAACTCTTAAAAAATCAAAATGTATAAGTCGATCACTTACAGGATGATATTGTAATTGTTTAGGAAGTATTTTTTCTTTCTTTCCATCAACATCAAGATCGATAATTGTTGAATAAAAAGAACCAGTACCCATTAATTTTTTGATTATTTTATCTTCTAGAGCAATCTTCTTAGGCTCAGTTCCCTTGCCATAAATAATACCAGGGACCAATCCCTTCATTAAAAGACTATGATTTGAACCAATATCTTTATTTCTTTCTATCGCTTTAAAATCACTCATAAAATAAAAAAAACTTAATCGAAAAGGGCGGACACTGAAGTATCAGTGTTAATCCTTTTAATCGCATCACCCATTAAAGGAGCAATACTAATATGTCTAATGTTTTTTGTGCTTTTTACCTCCTTAGAAGGCTCAATTGTATCTGTTAGTACCAATTCTTTTATGCTTGAATTTTCAATCTTTTTTAGCGCATCTCCAGATAATACTCCATGCACAATATAAGAATAAATTTCTTTAGCTCCATTTTTACTTAGAGCTTCTGCAGCATTACATAACGTGCCTGCAGAGTCAGCTATATCATCTAGTAAGATACAAGTTTTATCTTTTACATCTCCAATAATATTCATCACTTCAGACTCACCAGCCTTTTCTCTTCTTTTATCAGCAATTGCTAGTCCAGCCTCTAACCTTTTAGCAAAAGCTCTAGCTCTAACAACACCGCCAACATCAGGTGAAGCAACAACTAAATCTTTGTTTCCATTAAACCTTTTTTTAACATCATCGATTATAGGTCTTACAGAAAAAATATTGTCTAATGGAATGTCAAAAAAACCTTGAATTTGACCAGCATGTAAATCCATTGTTAATACCCTATCAGCGCCCGCGGATGTAATCAAATTTGCAACAAGTTTGGCAGTTATTGGTGTTCTAGGCCCAGTCTTTCTATCTTGTCTTGCGTATCCATAATAAGGGATAACAGCAGTAATCCTTTTTGCTGAACCTCTTCTTGCAGCATCAATTGTAATTAAAAGTTCCATTAAATGGTCATTTGCTGGATGTGATGTAGATTGAATAATAAAAACATCTTCACCTCTAATATTTTCATTGATTTCGACAAATATTTCTCTGTCGTTAAAAGTTCTGACAGAGGCATCTGCTAATGGCACATCAATATGTTTTGAAATTTTTTCTGCTAGGGATTTGCTACTATTACAGGCGATTATTTTCATATAATCAAATTAATTTGTATATTAGAATAATAATAGATCAACCAAAATTAATCATTAAATGCAATGATATTGAGCATTCTTCCAGTATCTCTAAATTTTTGTGATTCCCTTCGATGGCTAAAAAAAACTCTCTTATTTGAGAAAGTATCTTTGTTAATATTATATATTTTTTTAATACCTAATTTCTTAAATTGATAGTTAATCAATCTTCTTAAATTAAATAAATCTTTGTCTTTATTTTTGTGTTTGAAGAAAATAGAGTATTTTTTATTTTTACTTATAAACTTACTTTTAAAGTCTTTTGAAACTTCAAAGTTTTTAAAGCTCAAACAAGGACCAATAAGAACCACAATATTTTTTTTAATTATTTTTTTTTTAACAAAATATTTTATACTTTTTGCAGCTATATTTTTTAATGCCCCTTTCCAACCTGAATGAAGAGCGCAAATATATTTTTTATTTTTATCAAAAATAAAAATTGGACAGCAATCTGCAGTTAAAACCCCTAAAGCTATTTTCTTATTGCTTGTTATTAATCCATCTCCAGAATATTTATTACCTATATTTTTTTTATTAATTTCTACAATTTTGTTGGAGTGTATTTGACTAATAAATTTAATTTTTTTTTTTATCTTTAAATTTTTAAGACAGATTTCAATATTTTTATTTACATTTGCTTTAGTATCTTTGTGGTTTAAGCTACAGTTTAATGAATAGTTTTCTTTTTTTGATACTCCACCATTTCTTGTAAAAAAACCAGCTCTAACAAAAGCCTCAATTTTTGAATGTGTAAAATAATTTTTAGTAATCATAAGTTAGAAACAACAAGGCACTTAAATAAGTTTCCCATCCTATCAACATTAATTAATCTATCCACCTCTTCATCTAATAAATTTTTATTTAAATTTGAATTTTTAGTTAACAATTTTTTCTTTCGTTCTAATATTCCATATTTTATTAAAAAATCTCTTTGTGAAATAAATTCGTTGATTTGTAATTTGTTTTGTTTTGCTATATCAATTAATTCATTGAAATTTACATGACTTGAAATATCTTGTTGACCTATATTTTCAAATATACTGGTTTTTTTATGATTATATATTGCTTGCAAAGTAAAGTTTTTTATTTTGTTATTATATCCATAATCGATTAAAATACACATACCTCTATTTTTTTTGAGATATCTACAAATTTGCTTAAAATATTTATTTCTTGAATTAGAAACTTCATAAATTTTTTGTTTTTTGTACTTACTTAAATAATCTAGTATTTTTTTACTAGTTATTCGTTTATTTATAGAATAATACTTATCTTCCTTTTCATCAAATTTCACATATTTTTCAAACCAATGATTATTATCATTTAAAAATTGCCTTACAGGAAAACAATCAAAAAATTCATTTGAATAAATTATTGAAGGCAGTTTAGATCTGAAATTTAAAGCTTTTGACCATCTAATTTTTGATTGTTTAAAATAATGTAAATTTTTTTCTTGTAGTTTTCTTAGTTCTTTATTTATTTCTATAAAATTAACATAAGCATTTTCAAAAAAATTTGGAAGTATTTTTGCAGTTCTTTCAATATCTTTAAATAATGTGCCATTTCCTGGGCCCAATTCAATTAAATTAAATTTCGAGTTAATTTTTTGTTTCCAATGATAAAGTAAATACACACCAATAATTTCTCCAAACATTTGTGAAATTTCTGGAGATGTAACAAAGTCAAATTTTCTTCCTATTGGTTTTTTGCTTAAGTAATAACCATTTCTTTCGTATAGAACCAAGTCAATAAATTTATCTAAACGCAAATATTTTTTATTGTTAAGTAGTTTTTTATTAGTTTTTCTTTTGCTTAACATTTTGAATTATCAATATTCCAAAAATAAAAAAAGGTATACATAGTATTTGACCCATTGAAATAAAATTAAAAAATAATCCTAGGTGCAAATCTGGCTCTCTGACGTATTCAATTAAAAATCTAAATATGGAATAACATATTAAAAAGAGACCACTAATTAATCCGTAAATTTTATATTTTTTTATCTTATAAAAATAGATTAATAAAATAAGAAATAAAATAATTCCCTCAAGAAAAGCTTCATATATCTGAGAAGGATGTCTTGGTACATTATCTATTGATGGATAAATAACCGAAATATAAAACTCAGTTGGCCTGCCTATTAGTTCTGTATTAATAAAGTTTGCAATTCTACCAAAAAACAATCCAATAGGAGCAACGATTGAAACTAAATCAGATAGGTAGAAAAAACTTTTTTTATTAATTTTTGCAAAAATTAAAGTACATATTATTATACCCGTCAACCCACCATGAAATGACATTCCTCCATTCCAAATTTCAAATAGATAAAAAGGATTAGTTAAAAATTCATTAAGTTGATAAAAAATAACATAACCTGTTCGTCCTCCGATAATTACACCTAATACTGCCCAAATAAGAAAGCTATCTATATTTTTATTAGTGTATTGATTTCCATAAATTTTGTTTAATCTTTTAATAATATAAATTCCTAATAGAAATCCCAAGATATATGCTAAACTGTACCATCTTATCTCAATGAAACCTATTGATAAGATGACAGGATCTATTGATGGTTGAATAAAATTCATTTATCTATATTTAATAATATAACATGGTTGATAGAAACAAAATACTTTCTGATTTATCAAAATTTGCAGTTGATGCTATGAGTACTTTTTCAGGTGTTAAAGAAGAGATTGAAACAATTGTATCTTTACGAGTTAACAAAATAATAAAAAAAATGAATCTTGTTAAAAAAGATGAATTTGATGCACTGAAAAAAATGGTCCAAAAAGTAATGATGGAAAATGAAAAATTTAAAAAAACATCTTCAAGATCAGTAAAATCTAAGAAAAAAACTGTTAAAAAGAAAAAAACTATTAAAAAGAAATCAAAAAGGTAGGAATCCTCAACTAATTCACATTTTTTTTAGATTTTGCCTTGCAAAATACGAGTTCAATCTTGTAATCAAGATATAGTACTAATTATATGTGCCATGACTATATAGTGTATGGAGAATGAGAATATATTGTTAAATCCTATAGATATCATTGAAGATGTTATTCATCAAAAAAAATGGAATTTTAGTAGGGCTGCCGATCATGAATTGGTTGCTGAGATAGCATCCCATTGGTGCGCTTACAGATTATATTTTACTTGGTCTGAAAATATTAATGCGCTAAGTTTTTCAATAACTTTTGATATTAAGTTTCCTGAAACTAAACTTGATAAGGCATATGAACTACTAGGACTTATAAACGAGAACTTATGGATTGGGCATTTTGATATAACAAGTAAAAATGGTATCCCAGCTTTTAGACATACTTTATTATCAAATAATTCAACAGAAATATTGCACAAAAAATTTGAAGATCTTGTTGATATTGGAATTTATGAATGTGAAAAATTTTATCCAAGTTTTCAGCAAGTTCTCTTTGATGATATTCCACCTAAAGAAGCTATAAAATTTTCTAATTTTGAAGTTATTGGTAGAGCTTAATTTTTATAATAAAACTGCTATATTATAGATAGATGAAAAATATCTTATTAATTGGATGTGGTCATATGGGAGGATCTTTAATTTCCGGATGGTCTAACTCTAAGAATTACAACATCAGTGTTATAGATAAAAAAAAATATTCAATTCTTAAAAAAAGAAATAGAAATAAGAAAATAAAATTTTTTAAATCAATTGATGATATCAATAATCAAAATAATTTTGATTATATTATATTTGCAACTCGGCCTCTTGAATTAAAAAATGTCTTTAAAGAATTAAAAAATGCAAATTTTAATAAAAAATCTATAGCAATCAGTGTAATAGCTGGCAAAAAAACTGAAATTTTTAAAAAAAATTTATTAAATATTAGTAAAATTGTAAGAGTAATGCCAAATATGCCAGCTTTAATAGGAGAGGGCGTTCATTGCATTTATACGAATAAATCTATTTATAAAAAAGAAATTAAAGAAATTGATAAATTGTTCTCTCTAAGTGGTAAAACTCTTTTTTTTAATAGTGAAACTTTTATAGACAAAGCAACTGCTGTATCAGGTAGCGGTCCAGGTTTTATATTTCAGTTAATTGATATCATGGAAAAATCTGCAATTAACTTAGGTTTTTCGAAAAACACAGCTAAAATTTTAATTAATGAAACTTTTAGAGGTTCTTTAAATTTATTAAACTCTAATAATATTTCTGCTGAAAAAATGGTTGAAACTGTTGCAACTAGAGGAGGTACAACAGAAGCAGGAATCAAGAAAATGAAAATAAATAAAGTTGATAATATCTTTAATCAAGTTTTTAAGGCAGCATACACAAGAGCAAAACAACAAGGTGCAGGTAAGTGAATCAAAATAAAATATCTCTAGCAAAAAAAACTCTACAATATTTAGAGAAAAAAAAATTAAGAGATATAAATCTTAAAAATTTTTTATCTAATAGTAAAGTGCCAAAAATGAATAATAAAATTGATTTAATCTTAAATATAAATGACTTCTTTGATTTTCAATTAAAAAAAAATCTTGTTAATATAGAAAAGTCATCACAAAGAGATATGTTATTTGAAATTATGATGGCACGTTATGATATATTGAATGAATATAGAGCTTCCGTAAAAAATATAATTAATTATTTTATGTCTAGACCACAAGGAGTATTAAAACTTATTCCTAAATTAATTGAGAGCAAAATTCTAATTGCTACTTTTGCAAATGTTAATCCTAGTGGTATTCAGGGGGTGATAAAAATTAAAATTATTTTTGCGCTTTATTATATAACTCTATTTACTTGGGTTAATGATGAAAATGAAAGTTTAGAAAAAACAATGAGTGTTTTAGATAAATATTTAGACAACATTGAAAAATTTATAAAATTTTAATGAGCTTTCACAATTTTATAAATTACAAAGAATTTGAAAATGTAGATATAAGAATAGGAACAGTAATTGAAGCCTATGAATATAATGAACTTAAAAAACCATCCATAATTTTGAAAATAGATTTTGGTGAAAAAATTGGTATAAAAAAAACTTCTGCACAATTACAAAAATATTATAAAAGTGATGAATTAATTAATAAGCAAGTTATTGCTGTTGTAAACTTTGAGCCTAAACAAATTGGTAAAATTATTTCAGAAGTATTAGTTCTTGGAGTGCCAGATTTAGAAAATGAACCAGTTTTATTGTCTCCAGATAAATCGGTAAATAATGGGGGTAAATTATTTTAAAATCAAAGAGGAAGTAAAACTTTAAGTTGAAGACCTCCTAGATCCGATTCAGATAATTTAATATCACCTCCATGTGATCTAATAATATCCCTTGTAATAGTTAATCCTAAACCACTTTCTCCTTTAAGTTTGTTCCTGGAGGGATCTAAAGTAAAAAATGGTTTAAATACATCTTCATATTTATCTGTTGGTATACCCTCGCCATCATCATTAAATTCAATGACACAATCTTTTTCATTTGTATAAAGAATTATTTCAATTTTTTTTGCATATCTATGAGAATTATCAATTATATTATTGAAAGCTCTTTTAAGTTGAATCTGTCTTCCAGAAGTTTTAATAGTGTTTTTTTCTTTTATAGTTAACTCTACACCCTTTTTTTCAAAAGTTTTTACAATATCACCAATTAATTCATTTATTATAATTGTTTCTATTGGTTCAGGAGATTCAGTTTTTACAAAACTGACATAACTATCTAACATTGAAGTCATTTCATTAACATCTACTTCTAGTTCAGATTTTGCTTTTTCATCTTTCATCAATGAAATTTGTAATTTCATTCTTGTTAAAGGAGTTCTAAGATCATGGCTAACACCAGCTAGCATTTCTGTTCTTTGTTTTAAAAATCTTTTAATTCTTGTTCTCATCTGATTGAAAGCATTGGCCGTTTGCCTTATTTCATATGCGCCCGCAGTCTTAATATCTGGAGCATCTAAACCTCTTCCAAATGTCTCAGCAATTATCGCGAGTCTTTTGAGGGGTCTTAATTGTCTACTCATTAAAAAGTAAGACATAAAAAAAAGAATAATAGAAGCAAAAATCATCCAAAGTAGAAAGACAAAAGCAGATTCACTATAAAGTCTATCTTTATCAACATTAATTTCTAAAATATCTTCCTCAATTTGAATGTATATTAGAACGCCTTCTTCAAGATTAGACAAATCATAATCAAACTTTTTTTTCAAATTACTTAAGGATTGATTTAATCTATTAGATAATATTCCTGAATTTAAACTAAATTTTGAAGACAATAATTGTTTATCGCTAATTATATTGATTTTCATTTTAAAATCCTGTTTTGCTATATTAAATGCATTATCAGTTAGATCACTATCAATTAATTTTACTAAAACATTAATATCAGCAGCAACAGATTCCGTTAGTCTTTTAGAAATAATACTCCATGAGGTTTGATAGAAAACAAAAGAAGTAAGTAGGACTATAATAATTATAGGCACAAAGATGATGATTATTGATCTTCCAATTAGCGTAGAAGGTATTATTTTTTTAATCATTAAATTTCATTACAAATTAATTTGTATCCTTTACCTCTAATAGTTTTAATAAATTGAGGTTGTTTTGCATTTGTTTCAATTTTTTGTCTTAAACGCGTAACTTGTACATCAACTTTTCTAAGCTCAGTTTCATCAAATTCTTGGTCTGCTAGTTCCTCTCTTAAAACAATATCATTTCTTTTATTTATTAATTTTACAAGTAAATTATTTTCCCCTTCTGTTAAATAAATTAATCTATCATTTTTTTGTAATTTTAAACTAGATGTATCAAAGATAAATTCACCAAACGAGATCTTAATTTTTTTGTTTTTAAAGTTTTCATATAAATCTAGTAAATTTTTAATCCTTAAAAATAATTCTTCTGGCTCAAATGGTTTAGATAAATAATCATCAGCACCAATTTTTAACCCATCAATTTTATCTTTGTCCTCTCCCATTGCTGTCAGCATTATTATCGGTGTATTAGAAAATTGTTTTATATGCTCAATAAGCTCCATACCATCGCCACTTGGCATCATTCTATCAAGAATGATTAAATCAAACAAAACAAGAGATAAAATTTCTTTTGCTTCGTTGTAATCCTCACTTTGATAAATTTGTAAATTTTTTGCAGTTAAATAATCTTTTAGTAGTTCTCTCAATCTTTTATCATCATCAACAATCAAGATATTTTTATTCATTAGTATCTATTTATTTCATCAAACTTTTCTTTATTTTTATCATCAACCATTTCATAAAGTATTTTTTTAAAACCATTTATATCCATTTCATTAAATTTTAATAAAACATTACGTATTTTTTTTATTTGAATTTCAGATAATCTTTTTTCTAATTCTTGGCCTTTTTTTGAAAGTATTAATTTTTTAGTACGTTTATCTTCACCAACAGATAATATAATATATTTTTCTTTTACAAGCTGGTTCAATACTCTAGACAAACTTTGTTTAGTTATTTTCAATATGGAAAGAAGTTCCTTAATTGTAAGATTTTTTTGCTTTCCAACAAAATATATCACCCTATGATGAGCTCTGCCAAAATTTATTTTTTCCAAAATTTTATCAGGACCTTCTGTAAAATCTCTATATGAGAAAAATAATAACTCTATAATCTTCCTAATTTCCTCCTCATTTAAAAAAAGAGGTGTTAACAATTTATTTAGGTCAGCCATATTGACTTAATTATGCATCACTGATAGTCAATTGTCATTAAAAAAAGTTAGTAAAGAAAATGCTTAAATCATTTGAAAATAGAGACGGATGGATTTGGATGAATGGTAAAATAATTCCATGGCAGGATGCAAATTCCCATGTAATTTCACAAGGTCTTCATTACGCAAGCGCAGTATTTGAAGGGGAAAGGGCCTACAATGGTAAGATTTTTAAATCAGAGGAGCATACTAAAAGGTTTTTTAAATCTGCTGAAATAATTGGAATGGAAATTCCTTTCACGCATGATCAAATTAACAAAGCAAAATATGAACTTATTGATAAAATGAATTATAAAAATTGTTATGTAAGACCACTTGCTTGGAGAGGTGGAGATCAAATGGGTTTATCAACAGGTAAATCGAATATCAATGTAGCTATTGCTGTTTGGGATGATTGGGCAACTTATTTTAAAATTGAAGATCAAAAAGCAGGTTTGAGATTAATTACATCACCTTGGAAAAGACCTGCACCAGATACTGCTCCATATGACGCAAAAGCTTCTGGACCCTACATTATTTGTACTCTTTCAAAAGAATTTGCAGAAAAAAAAGGTTATCACGATGCCTTGATGCTAGATTACAGAGGCTATGTTGCTGAAGGTACAGGGGCAAATATTTTTTTTATCAAAGATAAAAATATCCATACTCCTATTCCAGATTGTTTTCTTAATGGGATTACACGTCAAACAGTTATTGAAATGGCAACTAAACAAGGTTTTGAAATTACAGAAAAGTATTTAATGCCTAACGAAATTGGAAATTATGACGAAGCTTTTTTAACGGGAACTGCTGCAGAAATTACCCCTATTAAATCCATTGATGATTTTAAATATAATACCGGGGATAATACTACTACTTTTAAATTTATGAATGATTTTAGCGATATGGTTAAAAACTCTAGCTAGAATTTTCTAGCCATTCATTATCTTTATAATAAAATTCATTTTTCCAGAATGGAGCATCTTTTTTTAAATAATCCATAATAAATTCACAAGCTTCAAAACTATTTTTTCTATGTTGTGAAAAACAACAAACTAAAACAATTTTTTCATTAACAATTAATTTTCCATACCTATGAATTATCAAAGTATCAATTAAACTCCATTTTTTAGTCGCATCATTTTCAATTTTTGATAATTCTTTAAATGCCATTTCTTCATAAACTTCTAAATTTAAATACTTAACATCTTTATTGTTATTTAAATCTCTTACATAACCAACAAAAGAAGTTAGTGCACCTATGTCTGAATGTTTATTTTTAATTCTTTCAATTTCTTCTTCTAAGTTAAAATTTTTTTTTTGTATTTTTATCATCACCCACCACTAACTGGAGGAAAAATTGCAATTTCATCAATTGGTTTTAAATTCAAATTTTCTGAAACATATTCCTGATTAACTGCAAATCTTAAAACATCTTGCAAAAAATGTTTTTTTAGTTCAGGATATAATCTTTCTAAATATTTTTTTAATTCTTGTATGGTTTTAGGGTGATTTATATTAATTATTTCGTCATCTTTATTTGTTATATCTTTAATCCAAGCAAAATATCGAATTCTCATTTTAAAAATGTTTTATTGATCCTTTAATATAATCATAGGCTGTATAGAGAGTTAGAATTCCAGCAATCCATAGAAAAGTCTTACCTAAATAAATAATAAATAATAAATTTAAATTACTCTCGGATAAAATAAGTAAACCAAGTGCAGCTAGTTGAAGAAAGGTTTTTGCTTTTGCAATTCTTGAAACTGGTATACTAATTTTTATCCCTGCTAAGTATTCTCTTAAACCTGATACTGTTATTTCTCTTAATAATATTATTAGGGCTGGAATAGTATCCCAGTCTCTTATTACACCCTTAGAAGTTAAAATAAGAATAACTGCTGCTACTAATAATTTATCTGCAATTGGATCTAAAAATGTTCCAAAGTTTGTAACTTCATTTCTTAGTCTTGCTAAATAACCATCAAAGTAATCTGTTATTCCTGCCAAACAAAATAAAATAAAGGCAATCCAGCCAAAGTATGGATTCGTAAAATATATACAAAGCACTATAATTGGGATTATAGCTATTCTAATTATTGTTAGAATATTTGATATATTCATTACTATTCTTTGTAGATGAAGAATTTTTTAAACGCTATGAAAATATTCATAAATTTTTGTTAGAATTGACTCAGGTATAGATTTAACCTCTTTTAATTCATCTAAACTAGCTAATTTTAATTTCTCCACTGTGCCAAAGTGTTTTTTTAAAATTTTCTTTCTTTCAGGGCCTACTCCCTCTATATCATCAAATACAGATTTGACGCTCATCTTTGCTCTCTTTGATCGATGAGTTGTTATTGCAAATCTATGAACCTCATCTCTAATATTTTGTAAAAAATGAAGAAGTGGATTATTTTCATTTAATCTATGTGTAAATTTATCATGTATCAGAATCTCTCTACCTGCATCTCTTTCCTCACCCTTTGCCATAGAGATAATTGGTATATCTATTTTTAAACTATCTAAAACCTTTTTTGCAGAATTGTATTGTCCTTTGCCTCCATCTATAAGCAATAAACTTGGCAAATCTAATTCATCTTGAAATTTTGAATTATTAAACCTCCTTATAAGCATTTCTTTCATCATATAATAATCATCAACTTTATTTTTGTTTTCTTCAAGATCAAATCGAATATTAAATTTTCTATAATTAGATTTTATAAATCCATTTTGATTGTAGGCAACCATTACACCTATTGGATGTTTTCCAAATGTATGGCTGTTATCGTAAGCTTCTATTTTTATAATTTCATCTTTGAGTTTAAATATTTTTTTTATTTCTGAATTAAAATTATCGAAAGATCTTAGTTTATTTAATTTAATATCTAAGTTTATTTTAGAATTTTTTTCTGCAAATTTAAGTAAATTTTTTTTAGGCCCTTTTAATGGTTTAATGAATTTTGTTTTATCAAAATTTTTTCCTAAAATTTGTGAATTATTTTTTTTATCAATAGTTATGTTAGTAATAATTGTTTCAGGAATATCTTTTTCTGCATAAAATATATTTAGGAAGCCTAACATTATTTCTTCATGATCCAATAAGCTGTCATGATCTGGGTAGAAAGCTTTGCCACCATAAGATGTATTATTTCTAAAAAAACTTCCATAAATACATGTTTTTCCTTCATTTGAAGTTATTGCAAAAATATCAGCATTTTTTATATCCTTAATCTTAATTGAATTATTTTGTTCAATATGCCTTAAAGCTTTAAGTCTATCTCTTAAAGACGCAGCTAATTCAAAATTATTTTTTTTTGACGCTTTATACATTTGATCTGTAAAATTTTTTTGTATTTTTTGAGAGTTACCACTACTTAGAAAATCATCTGCTGCCTCTATTAATTTTGAGTAGGCTTCTTTCGTAATTTTTCCTCCACAAGGACCAGAACATCTTTTAAGATAATAATTGAAGCACAATTTATTTCCTACATTTACCTCTTTATCAGTGCATGACCTTAAAAGAAATATTCGTTGTATGGTATTTATAGTTCTATTTACTGCATCTGGACTTGCAAATGGCCCATAATATCTCCCCTTTTTCTTTTGAGGACCGCGGTGTTTTTCAATTCTAGGAAAATCATGTTCTGATGAAATAAATATATAAGGGAATGATTTATCGTCTCTTAAAAGAACATTAAATCTTGGTTTATGTTTTTTAATTAAATTACATTCAAGGATGATTGCTTCTAATTCTGTATTGGTTACAAAAAAGTTCATTGATTTAGTTAGACTAACCATTCTTTGAATTCTTCTGGTTAGGTTATTCAGAGATAGGTAATTCTTTACTCTATTTGATAATACTTTTGCTTTTCCAATATATAAAATATTACCTTTGTCATCCTGCATTTGGTAAACACCAGGTTGATTTGGTAAAGTTTTAGATGTGGCCTTAATAATCTCTTGTCCAAGAAGCGTCATTTTATCAATCGTAAATTATTGTTTTTTCATTAAATAGGAATTTTATAAAATTAATAAATAACTAACAAGATTATTGTAGTTCATTTAATAATTAATTTAATGTAGGTAAGAATAATATATTAAAGGTTTGATTATGGCAAAAATGACAACAGAAGAGGCTTTCGTAAAAGTTTTACAAAAACACGGTATTCAACACGCTTTTGGAATAATTGGATCTGCATTTATGCCTATTTCAGATCTTTTTCCTAAAGCTGGAATAACATTTTGGGATGTTGCTCATGAGTCAAATGGCGGAATTATGGCTGATGGCTATACTAGATCAACTGGTAAAATTGCAATGTGTATTGCGCAAAATGGACCTGGTATAACTGGCTTGGTCACACCTATAAAAACTGCTTTTTGGAATCATACTCCAATGCTTTTGGTTACTCCTCAGGCAGCTAATAAAACCATTGGTCAAGGGGGTTTCCAAGAAGTTGAGCAAATGAACTTATTTAAAGATATGGTTTGTTATCAAGAAGAAGTAAGAGATCCATCTAGAGTTGCAGAAGTTTTAAATAGAGTTATTTCAAAAGCTATAAAAGGATCTGCTCCTGCTCAATTAAATATACCAAGAGATTTTTGGACCCAAATTGTTGATATTGATCTGCCACCTATTATTAAATTTGAAAGGCCTTCTGGTGGAGTTGAAGCAATTAAAGAAGCCGCAAATCTTTTATCTAATGCAAAATTCCCAGTTATTTTATCTGGTGCTGGAGTGATTTTAGCTGACGCTATTGATGATTGTAAAAAACTTGCAGAAAAATTAAGTGCTCCAGTTGCTTGCGGATATCAGCATAATGATAGTTTTCCGGGCAAACATCCTCTTGCGGTTGGTCCTTTAGGATACAATGGATCTAAAGCAGCTATGGAAATAATATCTAAAGCAGATGTAGTTTTAGCACTTGGCACAAGATTAAACCCTTTCTCAACTTTACCAGGTTATGGAATAGATTATTGGCCAAAAAATGCAGATGTCATTCAAGTTGATATAAATTCTGATCGTATTGGTTTAACAAAAAAAATAAGTGTTGGTATTTGTGGAGATGCAAAACTAGTTGCAGAACAAATTTTAGAAAACCTTACAACAAATGCAGGAGATCAATATCGAAAAGAAAGAGAAGAGTTAATACATACGACAAAGTCAGCTTGGCTACAAACATTAACTGGCCTTGATCATGAAGAAGATGATCCTGGCACATCTTGGAATAAAGATTCACGAGATAGAGAGCCAGAAAAAATGTCACCAAGAATGGCATGGCGAGCTATTCAAGCAGGTCTTCCTGAAGATGCAATTATATCAAGTGATATAGGAAATAATTGTGCAATCGGTAATGCATATCCAACATTTGAGAATGGTAGAAAGTATTTGGCACCTGGTTTATTTGGGCCATGTGGGTATGGTTTTCCATCTGTAATTGGAGCAAAGATAGGTTGTCCTAATACACCAGTTGTTGGCTTTGCAGGGGATGGCGCATTTGGAATTAGTATGAGTGAAATGACTTCTTGTAATAGAGAAGGTTGGCCAAACATCACAATGATAATTTTTAGAAATTATCAATGGGGAGCTGAGAAAAGAAATACTACACTTTGGTACAATAATAATTTTGTTGGAACAGAACTTGATCCTAAATTAAGCTATGCAAAGATTGCAGAAGCATGTGGATTTAAAGGTGTTAAAGTTTATACTCAAGAGGAACTAACAGAAGCTTTACAACAATCTTGCAAAGATCAAATGAAAGGCGTAACTACTTTTATAGAAGTTATGTTAAATCAAGAACTAGGTGAACCTTTTAGAAGAGATGCTATGAAAGCACCAGTTGAAGTTGCTGGAATTGATCCTAAAGATACAGTAGTTCAATAATTATTTCTGATCGTTAATAATTAAGTCTGATGCTTTTTCAGCAATCATCATAGTAGGAGCATTTGTATTACCTGATGTTATAGTTGGCATCACAGATGCATCAACAACTCTTAAGTTATTTATTCCTTTTACTTTAAGATTATCACTTACTACTGAGTTTTCAT
The DNA here is from genome assembly GCA_902519435.1 of uncultured Alphaproteobacteria bacterium. The sequence goes on along the minus strand of CABYKC010000001.1, from coordinate 44,954 downwards.
CATTACCCATTTTACATGTACTTACTGGATGAAAAATAGTGTTTGCAAATTTACCAGCTTCCTTAGCGAGAGATTCATTATCTTTAAATTGTATTCCCGGTCTATATTCTACAGGTTCATACTTTTTAAATGCCTTTGATTCTAAAACAACTTTTCTTACAATTTTTAAAGACTTACCTGCAATTTCCCTATCTTCATCAGTAGATAAGTAGTTCATTTTTATTTTAGGATAAATTCTTGTATCTGAAGATTTAATTTCTATAGATCCTCTACTTGTTGGACGAATATTTGTAATTGTTGGAGTAAATGCTGGAAATTTGTGTAGCCCTGCTTTTCCTAATAAATCAGTACTAGCTGGAGAAATATGAAATTGTAAATTAGGATTTTCTAAATAAGAATCACTTTTAATAAAGCCACACAAATAACTTGCCCCAACCGTTAATGGTCCTTTTCTGTAAATTAAATAATTTAAACTTGTTAAAAATTTTTTAGTAAAACTATGATATATATCATTTAATGTTTCTAAGTTTTTAATTTTGTACACTGGTCTTAACATTAAATGATCAGTTAAATTTCTCCCAACACCATTAATTTCTTTTACAATATTAATATTATTTTCATTTAATAATTTACCTGGACCGATACCCGAAGCCTGTAATATGTGAGGAGATCCAATTGTTCCTGCAGACAATAAAACCTCTTTATTTACAGAAAATGAAAGTTCTTGATTATCTTTCCATAGATTTACTTCTTTTGCTCTTAAGTTTTCAAAGCTTATGTTTTTAACATGTGAATTTGTTAAAATTTTTAAATTTTTTCTATTTTTGATAGGATTAAGAAAGGCAACAGCAGAACTACATCTAAAACCTTTATCAATTGTCATAGGGAAATAACCCATTCCTTCATTGTCACCGTTATTAAAGTCCTCATTTTTTTTGTATCCAAATTCTTGAGAAGCTTCTAAAAATAGATCCAATAATTTAAAATTTGATCTTATTTTTTCCACTTTGATAGGTCCGTCGGTACCATGAAATTCACTTTTAGAAATTCTGTAATCTTCAGATTTTTTGAAATACGGTAATACGTCCTCCCATGACCAACCAATGTTTCCTAATTGTCTCCAGTAATTGTAGTCATTTGCATGTCCTCTTATATATAGCATTCCGTTAATTGATGAACTTCCACCCAATGTTTTTCCTCTTGGAATAAGCATTTTTCTATTATTACAATATTTTTCCTCTTCAGTTGTGAAGCACCAATCAGTTTTTGGATTATGCATTGTTTTAAAATAACCACCTGGAATATGTATCCAAGGATTAGTGTCTTTTCCTCCAGCTTCAATTAAAAGTACTTTAATGTTTTCATTTTCAGTTAGTCTATTTGCTAATATACAACCAGCTGTTCCAGCACCAATAATAATGTAATCAAAGCTTTCATTCATAGTTTGCAAGAAATTTAATTATTTAAGTATATATTTGCTAAATTATTATGTAACTAACTTTAAACAATTATAATTTCATTAGTGGATATATTAATATTAATACTTGGCTTAGCAATTCTAGTTGTCGGAGCTGAAATCTTAATAAGAGGGTCTGTTAGTTTTGGAAAAAAACTAAATATTTCTCTTTTTGCTATAGGCGTTGTAATAGTTGCTGCAGGTACCTCTCTTCCCGAACTTGCAAGTAGTATTAATGCAATCTTAAATAATCACTCAGATTTAGCTTTAGGTGCTGTTGTAGGAAGTAATATAGCAAATCTAATCTTAGTAATGGCAGCAACAACGATCATTGTGCCTATAAAAAACATTAACAGCAACCAAATTAATCAGGCGTGGATCAATATAGCTCTAGGTATTTGTTTGATAATTATGAGTTATTTTTATTTTAATTATTTATTTGGAATCATATCTATAATAGTTTTGACTTTTATAATGTATTTTCAAATTAAAAAAGGATTTATCCTTGTTGAGGATATAGATAAGGATGAATATTCAATATTTGTTTCATTAATATTAATAATATTTGGTATTATATTTTTAATTTATGGTTCAGATTTATTTGTAAATTCTGCAATTAGTTTGGCTAAGAAATTGCAAGTATCAGAAGCAGTAATTGGACTTTCGTTAATAGCTTTTGGCACTTCTCTACCTGAGTTGGTTATTGGCATAATGTCAGCATTAAAAAGAAAAGTAGATTTTGCATTAGGAAATATTTTAGGTTCAAACATTTATAACGTTCTTGGTGTTTTAGGTATAAGTTCGTTTTTTGGAAATTTTGGAATGCCAGAAATTTTAGCAAGACAGGATTTATATTTTATGCTGTTGATTACCTTTGTTATTTTAGTTTTTATGTTAATTTTCAAAAAGCTTGGTAGGTTGTACGGAAGTGTGGGTATAACGTTATATTTAGGCTATATCTATTATATTTTTATCTAACAAAATATGAATTTAAATAATCAAGAAGTTGTTTTAGATATTTTAAATATTGCCATAGATGCAGGTAAAGAAATATTAAAAATATACAAAAATTTTTTTAATGTAGATTTAAAAGCAGATAATTCACCAATTACAGAAGCAGACATTAATTCAAATAATCTCATTAAAAAAAGATTGATAGAAATTGAAAAAAATATTCCCATTCTAACTGAAGAGAGTTTAGTCAATTGGGAGACAAGAAGAGCATGGAATAAATATTGGCTTATTGATCCACTTGATGGAACTAAAGAATTTGTAAATAGAAATGGTGAATTTACTGTAAATATTTCATTAATTGAAAATAATTTACCCATTTTTGGAGTTATCTATGCGCCAGAGAAATCTTTATTGTATTATGGAATAAAAAATAATGGTTCGTACAAATTAATTACTCAGGATAATATAAATACACTAACTGAATTTAAAAAAATCAATATAAATAAGAATATTCCTTCTAAAATTAAAATTATAGGAAGTCGTTCTCATTCAAATAAAGAATTTCATACGTGGGTTGAAAAAAATTTTTCACAGTATGAGCTTATTTCAATTGGGAGTTCATTAAAGTTTTGTTTTTTAGCAGAGGGAACTGCAGATATTTATCCTAGATTAGGGCCAACTTCTGAATGGGATATTGCAGCAGGACATGTAATTTTAGAGCAAGCTGGTGGTAAATTAAAATCATTTGATAATACAGAAATTTTGTACAATACTAAGGAGAATATTATTAATCCAAATTTCTTAGCTTATGGGAATGTTGCTAAACTAAATTAATATGAAATTATCACATATAGATAAATTAGAGTCAGAAAGTATATACATAATAAGAGAGGTTGCTTCAGAATTTGTCAATCCTGTAATGCTTTATTCAATAGGAAAAGACTCATCAGTAATGCTTCACCTAGCTCAAAAAGCATTTTATCCAAATAAAATTCCTTTCAAGTTTATGCATATTGATACAACATGGAAGTTCAAAGAAATGATAAACTTTAGAGATGAGATTTCTAAGAAGTATAATTTGGACTTATTAGTTCATATCAACCAAGAAGGAGTGCGTAATAATATAAATCCTATTTCTAGTGGCTCAAAAATTCATACAGATGTAATGAAAACACAGTCATTAATACAAGCATTAGATAAATATAAATTTGATGCTGCATTTGGAGGTGCTAGAAGGGATGAAGAAAAATCACGAGCAAAAGAAAGAATTTTTTCATTTAGAGATAAAAAACATCGTTGGGATCCAAAAAATCAAAAACCAGAGCTTTGGAATTTGTTCAATACTAAAATAGATCAAGGTGAAAGTGTTAGAGTTTTTCCATTATCTAATTGGACTGAAATAGATATTTGGCAATACATATATCAGGAAAACATTCCACTAGTTCCGCTATATTTTTCCAAAATAAGACCAATTATTAGAAGAAATGATATGATGATTATGGTTGATGATGATCGTTTAAAAATTAAAAAAAATGAAAAAATAGAACAAAAAAAAGTAAGATTTAGAACATTGGGTTGCTATCCATTAACTGCTGCTGTGGAGTCTGATTCAACCACTGTTGAAGAAATCATTATTGAATTACTAGAGTCAAAATATTCAGAAAGACAAGGAAGACTTATTGATAATGATCAAATTGGATCTATGGAGAAAAAAAAACAAGAAGGTTATTTTTAATGGACATAGAAACTTTTTTTCAAAATCAAAATGGTAAAAAACAATTAAAAATTTTAACTTGTGGTTCTGTAGATGATGGCAAATCAACACTCATTGGCAGACTATTATTTGATTCAAAAAATATTTATAGTGATCAGTTAAGTCAAACTAAGATTGAAAGTGAAAAGTATGGCACACAAGGTAAGGAAATTGATTTAGCATTATTAATTGATGGTTTACAAGCTGAAAGAGAGCAGGGAATAACTATAGATGTTGCTTATCGTTATTTTGAAACGGAAAAATGTAAATTTATTATTGCTGATACTCCTGGCCATGAGGAATACACACGCAATATGGTTACAGGAGCATCGAACTCAGATGTTGGCATTATACTAGTTGACGCAACTAAAGGTATTCTTGACCAAACAAAAAGACACACATTTATTTTATCTCTTCTCGGTATTGAAAATATTATAGTTGCAGTAAATAAAATGGATTTAATCAATTATGATGAAAAAAAATTTAAAGATATAATTGCTTCTTTTAAAAACTTTGCAGGAGAATTTAATTTTAATTTACAAAAGTTTATTCCAATATCTGCTTTAGTTAGTGATAATGTATTTCAAAAAAATACAAACATATCTTGGTACAATGGAAAATCTTTAATTGATGAACTTGAAGAAATTAGCTTAAAAGACACTTTAGAAGAAGAAATTTTTTCATTACCAGTACAATTTGTTAATAGATTGAGCTCTAAATTTAGAGGATATAGTGGTACAATCACTTCAGGAAAAATAAAAGTTAATGATGAGGTTCACGTCTTTTCAAGCAAAGAGAAAATTAAAATTATCAAAATATTAACTCCAAAAGGAGAGAGTGACTTTGCCGTTAAAGGGCAAGCGGTAACACTAACATTGGACAAAGAAGTTGATATTTCTAGAGGTGATTTATTATGCTCTGTTAAAAACCATAATTATTTTTTATCTGATCAATTTGCATCTCATATTATTTGGATGAATAAAGAACAAATGATACCTGAAAGAAATTATATCTTTAAGTTTATAAACTTTCAAACAATAGGGAAAATTACAGATTTAGTTCATAAAATAAATATTAATTCATTCGAAAAAACTGCTTCAAAATTTTTAAACTTAAATGAAATAGGATACGCCAAAGTTGCATTAAATAAAAATACAATTTTTAATCCCTATAAAAATAATAAAAAATTAGGAAGTTTTGTCATAATTGACCAATTCAATAATCAAACTGTAGGAGCAGGTGTTATTGAGCATGAGCTGAGAAGAGCGTCAAATATTTCATGGCATCAAATGTCAATAAATAAAAATTTACGATCCTCTATAAATGGACAAAAGCCATGTGTTTTATGGTTTACAGGATTATCAGGGTCAGGAAAATCTACTATAGCTAATATAATCGAGCAAAAGTTGCATAAACTTGGAAAGCATACTTACTTATTAGACGGTGACAATGTTAGACATGGATTAAATAAAGATTTAGGATTTACTGATGTAGATCGTGTTGAAAATATACGGAGAATTTCAGAAGTATCTAGATTAATGGTTGATGCAGGACTAATAACAATTGTTTCTTTTATTTCACCTTTTAAATCTGAAAGAAAAATGGCTCGTGCATTAGTAGAAAGTGATGAATTTATCGAAATATATGTTGATACCCCAATTGAGGAGTGTGAAAAAAGAGATCCAAAAGGTTTGTACAAAAAAGCTAGATCTGGCAAATTAAAAAATTTTACAGGTATTGACTCTAATTATGAAATACCGTCATCACCTGAAATCATTTTAGAAACAAAAATAAAATCTGCAGAAGAATTAGCAGATGAAGTCATTCTTTATTTAAAACAGTATAATAAAATTTAATTTTTTAATTTTGAAGCTGGTTTTCCATACTCAATATTAAGACCACCATATCTTCTCACTCTAACATTACATTGTTCAGCGTGACCAATAAATCCTTCGAGATGTGAAAGTCTTGATCCATATTCCCCAATAAGTGTAGCTGCTTCATCTGTTGTAATCTTTTGATAAGTATGGGTTTTAATGAACTTCCCAACCCATAAACCACCAGTATATCTTCCAGCTTTTTTAGTAGGAAGAGTATGGTTAGTACCTATGACTTTATCACCATTAGCAACATTAGTTCTAGCACCCAAAAATAGAGCTCCATAAGATGTCATATTTTCTAAAAACCAATCATCTTTTTTTGTCATAACTTGAACGTGCTCTGATGCTATTTCATTTGCTTTAGATAACATCTCCTCATAGGTATCACATAAAATTATTTCTCCATAATCTCTCCAGCTTGTACTTGCTGTTTCTTTAGTAGGTAAAATTTCTAAAATTCTATCAATTTCTTTAAATGTTTCTTCTGCAAGTTTTCTTGAGTTTGTTATCATTACAGCAGGAGAATTATATCCATGTTCTGCTTGTCCTAATAAGTCTGTTGCACATATTTCACCATCAACAGTTTCATCTGCAATAACCATTGTTTCAGTTGGTCCAGCAAATAAATCTATACCAACTTTGCCATACAATTGTCTTTTTGCTTCAGCAACAAATGCATTGCCAGGTCCAACAAGCATATCTACAGGTTTAATTGTTTCTGTACCAATAGCCATTGCACCAACTCCTTGCATTCCTCCCAAAACATAAATTTCGTGAGCACCACCCATTTTCATTGCTGTAACGACAGCTGGATTTGGCTTACTTTTAAAAGGTGGGGTAGTAGCAACAATTCTTGGAACCCCGGCAACAGAGGCAGTAACAACTGACATATGAGCAGAAGCTACCATTGGGAATTTTCCAGCAGGTACATAACATCCTACTGCTTGTACTGGTATATTTTTATGACCAAGAATCACACCTGGATGCGTTTCTACTTCTAACTCATTTAAAGTTTTAAGTTGTGCTTCCGCAAATGATCGCACTTGTTTTTGAGCAAATTTAATATCTTCTTTGTCATCATTAGAGACTTCACTCATTAATTGATTAATTTGATTTTCACTTAATCTAAAACTATTTGGAGAATAGTTATCAAATTTTTGAGATAACTCTCTAATATGTTTATCGCCTTCTGATTCAATTTTACTTAAAGTTTCCTCAACAATTTTTTTTACTTTATCATTATCTTCAATTCTTTGCTTTTCGTCTAAACCTTTTTTTAAATATTCTATTGCCATAATTATTTTTTATGAATTAATTTAAAGATATCAATGCCTATTTGATCTAATATGTGTGCTATATCGATTGGTACCCAATTTTCTCTAATTAACCCTTCATGATGTAAATAAAAATCCATGACTCTCATTGTTATTTTTTTTTGAGTAGGTTCATATCCTAGCCAATCACTTGATCCATGAATACACTGAATACTATGCCAACCACCAGTCATAGAATAATTTCCATCTCCAATTTCAATATAATGACCGATTTTCCAATAATCTCTGTCCTTGAATGTAAGTCTAAATGGGAGCTGATGATGATCAACAAAACCATCTAAACCTCTAGCTGTACCTATACCACTAGGCCCATACCACATCATTTTTGGATGCCAATAATCTTGTTGAGGATGATTAATTAATTTCTCCCTTATTTGATCTTTTGATAGACCTGGCTCAGTCTCAGGTTTAATATTTAAACTTCTTTGCATGGTTAAATCTTGATTCAAAGATTGAAGAGACAGTTCCTTATCTAAATTTTGATTATTTTCTCCATCACCTGTGATTGGACTAGGCCACATCCCTTCTACACCAAGAGATTTATTTATAGGCCAATATCCAGCCTGACGGATAAAATCTACAGTATCAATTAATGTATAGGATTTTATTATTTTATTATTTGTAATCTGATGTGCTTCACATGTTCTAAGATAAATTGTTTTGTTAGTCGGCTTTACGCCCAACCACTCATTTTTAAAAGTTCCAGTCAAATGACTAATAAATGAAACAAAAACTTTATCTCTAAATGCTCCTCCAATAACTAGATTATTTCTTCTTTCGAGATCGGGGAATGCCTTCTTTAGAGGTATTAAATATTTATTTTTTATTTCTTCAATTCCTTTAATTTCATTAATTGGATGAAATCCATTAAACTCAGCATCTATGTGATATAAATTTTCAAGATTTTCTTCTAAATTATCTAAAGAGCACTCGGCAATTTTTTTTAATAAATTTTTAAAATATATTTTGTTTTCAATATTTATCTTTGGATCAAGATCTAAATGAATTATGTTTGAGATATCTTTCTCACCTGTATCAAAGTTTTGTATTTTATTTGCCATAATAATTTAATAACACTATTGTTAAATAATAATTGATTTATTCATTAATTTGAATAATATTCAAAAAAAATGAATAAAAGATCATTACAATATGTCAATTAGTATTACATCTAGATTAGCCAAATTCGATGAACTTATTCCAAGTAATATACCATTTGTTGAGGGAAAACTAAAAGGTCATCAAGATAGGAAAAATTATTCAGTTATAGGACCTGGTGTAAGTGAAGATGCTAAACAAAATGTTAAAATAGCTGAAGAACATGGCTTTAATATTGGTGCTGTCAGTGCTGCGCCGATGAATGGCTCTGGATTACATAGTCACACAACAGCAGAAGTTTTTATAATTCACTCAGGTGCCTGGCGCTTTTACTGGGGTGTTGATGGCACAGAAGGAGAAGTAATACTAAAAAAAGGTGACATCGCTTCTTTTCCCACAAACATGTTCAGAGGTTTTCAAAATGTAAGTCATGAAGAAGCTTTAATGTTTGTTGTGTTAGGTGAAAATGATCCAGGTGTTATTACTTGGACACCTAAACTTTTAAAAGATGCAAAAGAATCTGGCATGGTATTAATGAATGATAATTCTTTAATCGACACAGAGAAACAAAAAATAACAGATGAAACTAAAATTATTCAGCCACTAGAAGATAATGAATTAGAGAGTTTCGATCATTACTCTTCAGAAGACATAGAAAAGTTTGTTATTCGATTTAATGATAAAGATAAATATTTTGTCGATGTTGATCACTATCAATCTAATAAAATTATTAACTACATTGATCAGTTTCAAATTCATGATAAATCTTTTGCCCCTAATATACCGCATGCAACAGGTTTTAGCCTTTCACTTCTCAACGGCAAGAGTGCTCATATAAATGAATACAAACTGGAGAAATCAGAAGTGTATCATTGTTTATCTGGTGAATGGGAAATAGATTGTGATGGAGACAAAGTTGTAATTAAAGAAAAGGATACTTTTTCTGTTCCAAAAAATTCACTTCGTTCAATAAGACAGATAAGTGATCATGATGGTAATTTATTTATAATACGACAAACTAATTAAATATTAATTATATGAAAGGATTTGATGCACAATTCAAAGATTTTCCCGATTATATTTTAAAGATCACATATCAAATTTGGGAAAAAAACGATGTTGAAGCAATAAGAGATTATTATGCTGATACTCCAAATGTAAGCCTCCCCACACCTACAAGATCTCCATCTGGAGTAATTTATGGTGCAGACCCAGTAATTGAAAGTACCTATGCTAGTAAAAAACTATTTCCCGATAGAACACTTTTAGGTGAAGATGTAATTTGGACAGGAAATGATGATGAAGGATATTTTTCATCACACCGCATTTTATCAACCTCTACTCATTCTGTTGATGGGATGTATGGGAAAGCAACAGGAAAAAAACTATATTACCGAACTATCGCTGATTGTGCATGCATGAATAATCAAGTTTATGATGAGTGGCTTGTGAGAGATCAAGGAGCAATTGTGAGACAAATTGGAATTGACCCCAAGAAATTTGCAAGCAATCTTATTAAAGAGGAGGGTGGTCCTGAAAAAGCTAGTAAACCCTTTGATGAAAATACACCTGTTAAATCAATTTATAAATCTCCTATTTTAGCATCTGGTAACATTGGAGAATTATATGCAAATATCTTAACCTCTATTATGAACATCAATTTAGAGAAAACAATAAATGATAGTTATGACAGAGCCATACAACAATTTCAACCAGGGGGAAATACTCACTATGGTAGAGATGAGGTAATAAAATTTTGGAAACAATTAAGAGATGCTTTTCCTAACGCATTGTTCTCAGTTGAACACATTGCTTTTACAGAAGAAAAATATGAACCTAAAAAAGCTTCAGTTCGATGGTCTATGGTAGGTAAACATGAAGGAGATGGTCTTTTTGGGAAAGCCTCTAATTCGAAAATTTATATAATGGGTATTAATCATGTTGAATTTGGAGAAAGAGGTATTAAAAATGAATGGGTTCTTTATGATGAAACGATGATCTGGAAACAGATTTTATTAAAAACGGGTTAATTTAATGTCTAATATTTTAACAACACATGTTGGAAGCCTTCCTAGATCAAAAGAACTTTCAGAATTTTTATTTGCAAAAGATAAAGGAGAGAAATTTAGTCAAAGTAGTTTTGATGAAGTATTAAAAAATAACGTGGAAAGTGTTGTTAAGAGCCAACTTGATGTTGGAATTGATTTTGTAAGTGATGGGGAGATGAGTAAAATTAGCTACGCTACATATATTAAAGACAGAATTGATGGTTTCTCGGGTGAAAGCGAAAGAAGAGCACCTGCTGATCTTGATGATTTTCCAGAATACAAAGAAAAGATTGCTAAAAGTGGTGGCACGCCAACTTATACCAGACCATGTTGTACAAACGAATTAAAAGTAAAAGATGAAACGTCTCTTCTACAGGATATAAATAATTTTAAAAATTCACTTGATAAACTTAATCACCGACATGCATTTATGAACTCAGCATCACCTGGCGTCATAAATGTTTTTATGCCAAATAAATTTTATAGTACCGAAGATGAATATTTGGATAAATTATCTAATATTATGGCTAAAGAATATGAGCTAATAACAAAATCAGATATCCAAGTTCAATTAGATTGCCCAGACCTTGCTTTAGCAAGACATATGAATTTTAAAAATTTATCTGAAGATGAGTTTATTAAGCGTGCAGAGCTGCAAATTGAATGCCTAAATTCAGCATTATCTAATGTAGATGTTGAGCAAACTAGAATGCATATATGCTGGGGCAATTATGAAGGACCCCACACACACGATATTGCTCTAGAGAAAATATTACCTATAATTTTGAAATCAAAGGTAAAATACTTTCTCATTGAATCTTCTAATCCTAGGCACGCACATGAATGGAAAGTTTTTCAAGATATAAAGTTACCAAAAGATAAAGTCTTAGTACCTGGAGTAATCGACTCAACCTCTAATTTTGTTGAACATCCAGAAGTTGTTGCAGATAGATTAATTCAGTTTTCTACAGTCATTCCAAAAGATCAATTGATGGCAGGGACAGATTGTGGTTTTAGTACATTTGCTGGTTTTGGAAAAATTGATGAAAAAATTTGTTTTGAAAAGCTTCATGCATTAGTTGAGGGTACTAAACTTGCCTCAAAAGTTATCTAATCACTGATTTAAAAATTTTGCTCTTTCTAAAAGATCCACTCCTAGTTTTTTTAAAAAATGTAAATGATCAATAAAGATCCAGTTTTCAGCTAGTTTATCTCCATCTCTTCGATATAAATCTACAACTCTCATTTCTGATTCAATATCACTTGCATTTGTTAATCCTAAATATTCTCCTTTAGGTTTCATAATTAAATTTGGCCAACCAAACCAACCTCCAAGATCATCTTCAGAGCTACTAAGTATGTGTCCATTGAAACGAACAAACTCTAAACCATCTTGAAATGGTTTTGTGTGACCCTTTTGATAACCATCAATAGTATATGAAGCCCCTATACCTCCTGGTCCCCACCAAATCATGTCATTATGCCAATCTAATTCTAATTCTTCTTTATAAGATTGCATTTTGGATCCTTTAACAAGTCGATCGCGCATTCTATGAATTAAATCCAATGTTTTTTGACTTTCAATTTCATTAGAAATATCAAATTTTAAACCTTTATGATTCATTGGTCCTGGTGTTACACAAACGAGACCTGTAGATTCAGGAATTATAGAAAGACCTAGTTGCTGCATTAAATTCATTACATCTAAAAAAATTGCTCCTTCAGTAATTTTATTATTCTCCACTTTATAAAATTCAGCAAATCTAAATAAAATAGATTTATAATTTGGTTTAAGGCCTACAAACGGTTTATTGAAAACACCCATGAAATGACCCATACTGGAGATCCATTTACCTTTATTTTTATCGAGCGAATTTATCCCAGCATAAAATATATCTAATCGACGTTGTATAGGTGAAAATGAATCTTTAATTGGCTTCCAAAGATTATTAGCAACAAGATCTATGCTACCTAGTTCGTTGAATGGGTGAGTACATTTCATACTGAAATCTTCTGATGTGTATTTGGATATAACTTCAGATAATGAAGCAATGTTGCAACTATTTATTTCATTGAAATAATCTAATACTAATTTTTTTTCTGCTTGGAGATCAGTCATTCCATTTTGATTATATTAATAAACTAAAAAAGACAATATTCATTTTTTTGAATAAAATTTCATTGCTTTGAAATATTTTTAAATGTATCTCATTACAAATACAAATTATGAAATTTAATAAAATTACAGATAAAAGACCAGAAGCCCTTAATGATAATCATATGCCTAAGAGTTATGACATTTCATTAAAAGCATACGGTGGTGGAGGAACAGCTAAGTCATTAAATCCAAAACCAAAAAAACTTAAACATCAATCAATGAAGGGGTTTGAGGATCAGTATAAAAATATAATCGATTATATTGTAAGGATTACATATCAAATTTGGGAAGAAAAAAATATTGGCTACATCTATGACACCTACAGTAAAGATTGCAGAGTTTGGGATGAATTTGGTTTACAATCTGGATCTGAAAAAATAGTAGCTGATACAGTACACACAAACAACGCATTTCCAGATATTCGATTATTTGCAGATGAAGTTATTTGGGCAGGAGATGAAAATGCAAGTTTTCATACTTCGCATAGAACAATTATTACTGGAACAAATACGGGATTTAGCAAATTTTCCAAACCAACTGGTAAAAAAGTAAGATTATTTTGTATTGCTAATTGTGTAGCCAAAAATAATGAAATTTATTACGAAAATGTTGTCTACGATACAGCAGGTTTAATTAAACAACTCGGATTAGATTTAAATCAGGTTGCCAAGCAACTTGTTGATGAGGGAATTGCAGGACCCTATGCCCCTCATTTTAAAAACTCTAAACCAACAAGAAATATTACTAAATTAAAACCAATTAGTTTTGATATTCCAGATAAAATTACAAATGTAAGAGAGTTTGTTCATGCAGTTTATGATACAATTTGGAATAGACGAAACTTTTCTGCAATAAATAAAGCATACTCGAGTAAGGTAGAATTTGAAGGTTCAACTGGTCGTAAATTTAAAGGAGTTTTGCAATTAAGAAAATTTATAATTTCACTTTTAGCTTCGTTTCCTGATCTTGCACTTAGTATTGAAGATTTATACTGGATGGGAAATACAAAAGACGGCTATTTAGTATCGGTTCGTTGGGGCGCAGTAGGAACGCATAAAGGGAATGGTTCATATGGCCAACCATCTAATAGAGAAGTGTATTTATGGGGAATCACTCAATGGGAAATTAAAAATAATAAAATTATTAAAGAGTGGACTGGTTTTAATGAGCTTGCAATTTTAATGCAAATTTTAGGAGATAAAAAATGACTTTAGATGAAAGTAAAAAATTATTAGCTGATATGTATGATGCACTTAATGCTCAAGATCTAGAAGCACAACACAAGTACTGGCATGATGATATGGTCTGGCATGGTCCGCCAGGTTTTGGTGATATCCATGGTATAGATAATTTTAAATATAAAGTTCTAAAACCTTTTTATGAAGCATTTCCAGATTATCATGTAAAAAATGATATTGTGGTTGCTGAAGGTGAGTGGATTAGTGCAACGGGATTTCTAACTGGCACACATAGTGGAACATATCTTGGAGTAGAGCCAACAGGCAAATCTATCAAAATGCAATTTTCAGATTTTTGGACCATTAAAGACGGAAAGTTTTTAGATAATTACGTTATGGTAGATAATCATGGTGTTTTCGAACAGATGGGATTAAAATTTAAGTAAATTATTTTGTAGTTTTTCTTTTTATAAGTCTTCCCTGTACAATATGATTTATAGGTTCAAAATCTGGATCCTTAATAAATTCATTTATTAATTGAGTTGCTAGTTTTGACATTTGTCTAATAGGCTGTCTGACAGTTGTCAGGTTATATGATTCCCAAGATGACATAGATATATCGTCATAACCAATAATTTCTAATTGAGAAGGTGTTTTTAATGAAGCATTTTTTTTAATATAATCTAAACACCCAAATGCCATTGTGTCATCAGCGCAAAATATTGCACTTATGTTTTTATTAAAAATTTTTTCAGTTGCTTGATATCCTCCTTCATAAGTAAAAAAACCTTTTTCAATATTTAATTTAATTTTTTTATTATTTTTAAGATAATTTTTAAAACCTTTGCATCGCTCATCGCTAACAAAAGATCCTTTTGGTCCTTCAATGAGGCCAATATTTTTATGGTTTTTCTTTGTAAAATATTCTGCAACTATTTCTCCTCCATTACGATGATCACACGCAACGGAACTTATTGTTGGTATATTCCAACTCCTATTATAGGCAATAAACTGTATTCTTTTTTGATTGCAGTCTTCAATAAATTTTTCAGTAGGTTTTGTGGCTGATATTATTGCAATAAGTTTTTCTTTTAAGTATGGCTGTATTAATTTTTCATCTAATTCTTCACCATCATCAGTCGTAATTAATAAAATTCTAAAGCCTCCATTCCTAAGTGCTTCATGTAACTCAATTAAAACTTCTGGATAATATCTGCTTGTAACGTAAGGTAAAATGACAGCCACTAATCCGCTATCATCATTAGATACTGAATTAGAAGATATATTAGGTGCTTTATATTTTAATTTTCTAGCTGCTTCCAAGACTCTCAACTTTGTCCTGCTAGAAATGCTTGCACCTTTAGTAAAACATCTGGAAACTGCTGATTGGGATACTCCTGCTAATTTTGCTACGTCCTGTGATGTCGCAGTCTTTTTAAAACTCATGAATTATCCCCCCATTTCAATATTCAAAATCTTGAATATCAATTCATATTATTGCATTATTTTCTAATACCAATATAAAGGATTTATACTTAAATGTGAATTTCACACTTTATTAATAAGGGGAAATATATGAAAAAACTATTAATAGCTCTATTGTTCACATTTGTTAGCACAAGTGCATATGCCGGCGGGCATTCACCTTGTGGAGTAACAGATGGATCAATAAAGATTCTAGCAAACGAATTTACAACATACAGAATTTTCATGGATGAAGTAAAAAGTTGTGCAGGACCTAGTGCAGATTTTTCTGTAACTCATTCCGTTGATCATAATAAATTACAAGTTGCAGCCCTATCAGCTAACCCAGCTGAATTCTCTGCTAAACTTGTAACTAATGGTTCAATTACAACTTTAATGAATGATAACTTAATTCGTCCACTTGATGATTTAGTTGCTAAATACGGAAGTGCATTACAAGACAATCAAAAAATCGTGATTGATGGAAAGATCTATGCAATAGCTTTCATGGCTAATGCTCAGCATCTTTGGTACAGAGAAAGTATTCTTAATGATTTAGGTATCGCAGTTCCTTCAACATATGAAGAAGTAATTGCAGCTGCAGAAAAAATTAAAGCTTCTGGTAAAATGGCTAACCCATATGCTGGTGCTTTTAAATCTGGATGGAACCTAGGTCAAGAGTTCGTAAATATGTACCTTGGTCATGGAGGTGATTTCTTTAAAGCTGGAACAGCTGAAGTTAGTGTAAATAACGCTAAAGGTGTAGCTGCTCTTAACATGCTTAAAAGATTAACTGAAGTAAGTAACCCTGATTTCTTAACTCAAGATACAAATGCAGTTAAAGAAGAATGGGAGTCTGGTAATGTAGCATTAATGCATATCTGGAATTCAGGTGCAGCTTCATTGTTAGATGATGAAGGAGATCAAGCAATTAAAGCTGATACTAGATTAGCTCCTTCACCATCTGTAGGTGGTGGAAGTAAACCAGCAACCACTCTATGGTGGGATGGATTTGGAATTGCAACAAATACTTCTGATGAAAATGCAGAAGCATCTTTTAGAGCTCTTTTAGGTGCAGCAACTTCAACACAAATGGCAAATGCTAATCCAAATGCAACAATTTGGTTGATTGATGGTTATTCGCCTGGAGATACAGCAGGACCAGTTGTTGATGCTGCTAACAGAGGTGCAACACCTT
Source organism: uncultured Alphaproteobacteria bacterium (assembly GCA_902519435.1). Next base: position 28,433 of record CABYKC010000001.1, on the reverse strand, counting down.
ACCCAAGCTTACCATTCATGAGTCTATTACATGGTGCTTTGAGTACGGAACTTGTTGAATTCCTTCAAGGAAATGAGTCTGCTGAAAAAGCACTAGCGGATGTAGAAGCTGCTTATGTAGCAAAAGCTACTGAGCAAGGTTTTCTATAAACCGTATAATTATTTATGATAAAGTGGAACATTATTATGTTCCACTTTTTTTTTAGTAAGAAATAGATGCCCCACAGAACATTTTTTTGGTTCTTCTTTCCAAGTGGATTGGCAATGCTATTATTTATTGGCCTTCCAATTATTTCTAGTTTTTTTCAATCTCTTCATATTGAACCTGAACAAATTTTAATGGAAGTAGAAAAATGTGATCCATTTGGATGTAAAACAGAAACTAAAGTAGATATTGAGGCCACTACAAAATTACAAGAAGAACAACCTCTTGGAAGATTTAATGGTTTAGGAACATACGGCGATAGAAATCATTTAGCTTTTGATGAAATTAAAGAAGCTTGGACTAATTCCTCATCTATAGCTGAGTTTACAGATATTTTACTAAATTTACCTTTTTACAAAGCACTTTTATTTACACTTACATTTTGTTTTGCAGTTACGCCACCAGTTGTAGTTTTAGGTTTCATTGTTGCTTTAAGTGTAAATACAATTACAAAAAGCTTAAAAGGCCCAACCATTTTTGGTGTTATACTGCCTATGATTGTAACACCATTGATTGGGTCTCTCGTTTTATTTTGGATGATAGATGCTAAAGGAATATTAGGTTCATTCATTCAATTCTTATTTGATGATCCAAATCTATCACTAAAGTCTTCAAGTCAATTGACTTGGATTACTCTGATTATTTATGGGATCTGGCACAATACACCATTTGCTTTTGTTGTTTTTTATGCTGCATTACAAACTGTTCCTCAAGATCCAATTGAAGCAGCGATCATAGATGGTGCCTCAAGATATGAACGAGTCAGACACATTGTTATTCCACATCTTTATCCGGTAGCAACATTTATTATACTAATTTGTCTAATGGATAATTTCAGGGTTCTTGAGCCAATAATTGGGTTTGCTGCTGAAGGAGTTGCTCAATCACTTTCTTGGATGATTTATAACGACTTAAGAAGTGAAAACAAAATGTTATTTGGGTCTGCAGGAGCAACATCCATGTTAACTATTATTGGTGTAGCAATTCTATTAACACCAGTACTTATAAGAACATGGAGAGAATTTAGGACAGAAAGATAATATGGAATCAAAAATTAACAGATACTCAAAACAACTAATTTTAATAAATAGTTTTTTTATTCTTGCTTGGTTAATTATTTCTGTGTTTCCTTTTATATGGACTTTTTGGGGATCATTTAAAGTAAAAGCCGACTTTTTCTCAAGAGCTGATTGGATGTTTGCAGTCACAGGAGTTAATACTTTGATAGAAACAGGAGATACTTCTACAGTTAAGGCATATGTAGAGTCTTGGACTGAAGGTGAATTTTGGAAAGCAACAATGAATACAATTATTATCACTGTTTCAGTTGTTACGATCTCTTTATTTTTAGGAACATTAGGTGCTTATGCCTTGTCTAGATCGACATATAAATATACTTTTTGGATTTTAATAGCTGCCTTGATTTTTAGAGCGATGCCACACATTACATTAGTTTCCGGTTATCTGTTTCCTTTCTTCCAATTGAACGTTTGGGGCATACTTCCAACTACCATAATTGTTTTAGTTGCAATCAATCAACCCTTTACATTATGGTTACTTTATTCCTTCTTTAAAACAGTTCCTAAAGAGTTAGATGAAAGTGCACTAATTGATGGCTGTTCATATTTTCAAGCGTTTCGCTTTGTTATAATGCCTGTTATGTGGCCTGGAGTTGTTACAGCAGGTTTATTTAGTATGATGTTAGCCTACAATGATTTTACAGTTACTTCACTTCTTTTAAATCAGCAGAATTATACTATGGTTCCTAAAATTAACGCTTATTTGGGCACAATTGAACATAGTGGAAATTATATGTGGGCAGTCTCAAGTGTTGTTTCAGCAACTGCGCCACTTTTTATGATAATCATGTTTTTCCAAAGACAATTAATAAGTGGTTTAACTGCTGGAGCAGTAAAAGGTTAATAATAAATTTCTAATCTTATGAAATATAAAGCACTTATATTTGGATCTATCGGGACACTAATTGAATCTTCTAACATTCAACGTAACTCATTTAATGAAGCTTTTAAAGAAGCTGGACTTGATTGGTATTGGGATGAGCAAGATTATAAAATTTTGTTAAAAAAATCTGGTGGGACAAAAAGGGTAGAAGATTTTGCTGAAAAAAATAATACTAATGTAAATGCTTCACAAATTAGAAATAGAAAAACAGAAATCTTTAGCTCGTACATTATTCAGAATAAACAAAAATTAAGAAAGAGCGTTCGTGAAATAATTAAGTATACAAAAGATAATAATATTAAACTTGCTTTCTCAACTTCTACAACTTTAAATAATGTTGATGCAGTATTTGAAAGTCTTTCTGGTCAAATTTCAAAAGAAGAATTTGAATTCATTGGTAATAAATCATTTGTTAAAAATGAAAAACCATATCCAGAAATATACAAAGTCACATTAGATAAATTAAATTTACAGCCAGAAGATTGTCTTGCAATAGAGGATACTGAAGAAAGTAGTAATTCTGCTGTAAACGCTGGAATTAAATGCATTGGGTTCCCAGGTGATTACCATTTAGAAGATAGTTTTCAAATGTGTATTAAAAAAATGAATTTATTAGATCAATCTATTTTTTCATTGTAAATAATCAGATCAAATGTTTCTAAAAAATTTTAATATAAAAAATAAGACTGCTCTTGTGACAGGGTCAGGCAAAGGCATAGGTAAAGCATGTGCTATAGCATTAGCAGAAGCAGGCGCAAATATAATAATTCTTAGTCGTACAGAGAAAGATCTTTTAATTGTTCAAAGCAAAATTAAAAAACTCAAAAAGAAATGTAGTTATTATGTGTGTGATGTAACTAATTTAAAAGAAATAAAAAAAATATTTTCTGAAATCAATAAATTAGACATATTAGTAAATAATGCTGGCACAAATAGACCTGAATATTTCACCAAAATTAAAAGAAAAGATATGAGTGAAGTGGTTGATCTTAATATTAAAGCATCATTCGATATTGCTCAATTAGCTACAAAAGTTATGCTTAAAACAAAAAATAGAAAAAAAATTGGTGGATCAATAATAAATATCTCTTCTCAGTTAGGTAAAGTAGGAGCTCCTCTTAGAAGTGTTTATAATATGACTAAGTTTGGTGTTGAAGGTCTTACCAAAGGGATGGCTATTGATTTGGCTAAGCACAACATTAGAGTTAATTCCGTTTGTCCTACATTTGTGGAAACCCCAATGGTCAAAAAATTTTTCAAAGATAAAAGTTTTAAAAAATCTGTTATTGAAAACATACCTTTAGGAAAAATAGCAACAGAAAGTGATATTGCTAGTGCAGTAGTGTATCTTGCTTCAGATGCCGCATCAATGATGACTGGTTCATCCCTAGTAATTGATGGAGGGTGGACAGCTAAATAATCAAAAATTAATTTTCTTTATTTATAAAATAAGTTGCTACTATTACAATCATACCACCAATAAAAGTAATTAAAGTTGGTATTTCATAAAAAATTATAAACGTTAACAACACGCCAAATACAGGAAATAAAGCGTAAAACGGAAATACTCTATTAACTGGATACATCCTATATAAATAGAACATCGACATGTGCGCAGCTATTGAAACAAAGATACCTGAATGTAAAATTAATAACCATGACTGAAAACTAATATTTTTTATTTCATTTAATGTTTGTCCTTCAAATATTGAAGATGAGACAATTAATAATATAAATCCAATTAATCCCATTACTGCATTTGTGAGAGTGACCTCTAAATCTTTAAGGTATCTGGAAAATACCTGTGCACTAGCATAAAAGAATGCCATTAACGTTATTAAGATTAATGCAAAAATTTCATTTCTTATTAAAGGATCAAAGCCTAACAAAATAATTCCAAAAAAAGAAATAAATATAAGCACCCATTTTTTAATACTTACTTTCTCTTTTAAAAAAAATGAGCTTAATAGTATTGCAAATGGTACAGCCAATTGAGAACCAATAATTATCGGAGAAACTATGTTTGCTTCATTTAAAGACAATGTCATAAAAACATTTGCTAAAAAACCCATAGAAATTGAAAAAAAGAGAAGTGGTAACCAGTATTTTTTTTCAGGAATTCTAAATCTCCAAAAAGGCAAAAGGCATATGAAAACTACTAACATTCTTAAACTTCCCATTAATAATGGGGGTACATTTTCATTAAAAATAACTTTCTGAACAGGGTAGGCACTTCCAAATAAAAAAGTGATTATTAAAATTAAAAAATAATGTCTTAAAAGCATTCGAGCTAAAATTTATTTACTGGTTAGTTATTTGCAGCAACTACAGCTGCCATAATTGATGCAAGTTTAGAATTTTTACTATCTGCTCGACTAGGAACCACAACTGGTACTTTACCACCAATTACTATTCCTGCTGCACAAGCATTCATAAAATAAACCATTATTTTGGATAAAGAATTTCCAGTTTCTAAATTAGGAACTAATAATACATCAGTATTACCAGCAACATCGTTCTTAATCCCTTTTATTTTAGCTGCTTCCTCAGAAACAGCATTATCAAAAGCAAGCGGCCCATGAACAAAAGCATTAATTTTTTCTTCTAACGCAAGTTCCATAACTTTTTTGGCATCAACTGAACTTGGCATACTATCAATTGGATCTTCTGTACCTGATAAAATTGCAACTTTTGGTTTGTTAATGTTTAATTTATTACAAAACTGCACAGCATTTTTAAGAATTTGTAATTTTATATCAACTCTTGGTAAAACATTTAAGGCGCCATCAGTGATAAAAAGAGGTTTTTTAAGCTGCGGTGTAGTCATATGCCAAATATGACTTAATCTTCTGCCATCAAGTAAATTAAATTCTTTTTTTAAATAAGAGCGCATTAAAATATCAGTATGGAGGTTCCCTTTAATTATGATTTTACTTTTATTTTCATTAGACATTTGACAAGCAATTGAAGCACTATCCTCTTCATCTTTAGCCTCTACAATATTAAAATTAGAAATATCAAAACTTAAATTTTTCGCTGTTTCAGCAATTGAACTTCTATTTCCAATTAAAGTTGGATCGATGAGGTTCATATTCTTACCTTCAATTACAGCTGATAATATGCTTTCTTGATTGGGGCACACAACTGCTGCTGGTATGTTGGGAGTTTCTAAAGCTTTACTTTTAAGATCTTCTGGTAATGTGCTCATATTTGGTATTCTCTCTATACCACTGCTACAATTTTTCCTATGATATTTCTTTATTGTGTAAGAAATATTCTTTGATTTATCGATAATTTCATATACTCAATCTTTAATAAGGAAAAAGATGGACTTAGAAAAAAGAACTGAAATACCTAATTCATTAGAAGAACATTGGATGCCATTTACATCTAATAGAGACTATAAAAATAGTCCAAGATTAATGGTTAAGGCAGAAGGTGTTTATTATACTGATCATTATGGAAATAAATTAATTGATGCTAGCTCAGGATTATTTTGTAGTCCAGCGGGTCATTCAAGACCAGAAATAAGAGAAGCAGTATCTAAACAATTAGAGCAATTAGATTATGTTCAACCATTTCAACAAGGTTTTGGTGGTTCATTTGATTTAGCTAGAAAAGTTTCAAAACATACGCCCGAAGATTTAAATAAAATATTTTTTACTATTTGTGGTTCATCAGCTGTAGAAACAGCAATTAAGACAGCCATAGCATATTTTAAAGCAAAAGGAGAAGGTCATAGATCTCACATAGTTGGAAGAGAAAGAGGTTATCATGGAATGAATATTGGAGGAATTTCTGTTGGCGGAATGATTGCTAATAGAAAAACTTTCTCAAATATTCTTATGCCAAATGTACATCATCTAAGACATACTCATTTACCTGAAAATTTATTTGTAAAAGGCGAACCTGAAACAGGTGCTGATCTAGCAGATGATCTTGAAAGGATTGCTGGTAATATAGGTGCTGAAAATATTGCAGCATGTATTGTTGAGCCAGTAGCAGGATCAACAGGAACTTTAGTTCCACCAAAAGGATATTTAAAAAGGTTAAGAGAAATTTGTGACAAACACGGAATTCTTTTAATTTTTGATGAAGTTATTACTGGTTGGGGAAGAATGGGCGCTCCATTTGCAGCACAAGCTTTTGATGTTTGTCCTGATATCATGACAATGGCTAAAGCAATTACTAATGGTGTCGTACCTTTAGGAGCAGTAGCTTCACGTGATCATATCTATGACACTATTGTTGATGCTTCACCTACAGGGGCTATAGAATTTTTTCATGGTTATACTTATTCTGCTATACCTGTTTCAATGGCAGCAGGTTTAGCAATGCAAGATATAATCGAGAAAGAAGATTTATTTAATAGAGCAAAAGATATGTCTCCATATTTCTTAGATGGTTTATTTACTTTGAAAGACTTAGATATCATTACTGATATAAGAGGATATGGAATGATGGGAGGAATTGATATTAAAATGGATGAGCGTTTAGGCAAAGCTGGATATGCTTGTTTTAAAAAATTATTTGAAGCAGGCTTAAGCTTGAAAGCAACAGGTGATTGTTTAATTGTTGCACCTCCATTTACTTGTGAAAAAAAACATATTGATGAGATAATTGAAAAATTAAGAACAGGTATCTCAAACTATATGCATGACAGATAATGAAAATAGGTGTTCCCTCTGAGATTAAAGCTCAGGAGTCTAGGGTTGGGCTTACCCCACAAAGTGTTAAAGAATTAGTAAAGAATAAACATACAGTACTAATTCAAAAAGATGCCGGTATTGGTGCTGGATTTTCAAATAGTGATTATGAATTATCAGGTGCAAAAATTGTAAATTCAGCTGAGGATATTTTCAATGATTCTGAAATGATTGTAAAAGTAAAAGAACCTCTAATGAATGAAGTATCAATGATAAGAGAAAACCAAATTTTGTTTACTTACTTACATCTTTCAGCAGCTCCAGAATTGACAAAGGGTTTAATTGATTCAAATTCAATTTGTATAGCTTATGAAACAGTAAGTGATCATAATAATAAATTACCACTTCTTGCACCTATGAGTGCTGTAGCCGGTAGAATGTCGATTCAAGCTGGTGCATATTCACTTGAAAAACATAAGGGTGGAAGTGGTTTACTTTTAGGTGGCGCACCTGGAGTTCAACCTGGAAATGTCTTAATTTTAGGCGGAGGTGTTGTAGGTGAAAATGCAGCAATAATTGCTACAGGTATGCAAGCAAAAGTTTTCATTGTTGATAAATCAGAAAAAAGATTAGAAGAATTACAAGAAAAATTTGGTGATAAAATAGAACCACTACACAGCGATAAAATAAATCTAAAAGATTATATTTCTGAATGTGATTTACTAATTGGTGGCGTACTTGTTCCAGGCTCTAATGCTCCAAAGATTATAACTAAGGACATGATAAAAGAGATGAAAAGTGGATCTGTAATTGTTGATGTTGCAATTGATCAAGGTGGTTGTGTTGAAACTAGTAAACCAACAACTCATGCAAACCCTACATATGTTGTTGATGATGTTGTTCATTATTGTGTTGCAAATATGCCAGGGGGAGTTCCTAGAACCTCCACTCTTGCTTTAAATGCAGTCACTTTGCCATTTATTCAAAACTTAGCTTCTAATGGTTTTAAAGATGCTTTAAAAAATGATAAAAATTTTATGAATGGTTTAAATATTTTTAAAGGTGCCGTTACATATAAAGCTATTGCTGATGATTTAAATTATGATTATGCTAATCCAGAAACTTTAGTCCACTAAAAACTATTAGAAGCTTCCACCATTATTTTTAATTTTATTTTTGCCAAATCTCGAGGTAAGTGACCAAGGCCGCAATCAGGAGCAACAATTAATTGTTCCCTATCAATAAACTCTAATGCATCATTTATTCTTGAGACAATTTCTTTTTTAGTCTCAACTTGAGAGCTTGCTATTTTTACTAAACCAAAAATAACTTTTGTTTGTTTAAAATCTTTTAAAAAATTTAAATCATTATATCGATGAGCATCTTCTATAGAAACTGTATCTATAATTGATTCATCTAAAGCTTTACTAATTTTACTGTAAGAATCTAAAGGCGCTTTTGGATAATCTACTGCATCTAATTTATCAGGATAGCCACAACAAATATGAGTAATTTTTTCAATACTTTGATTATTAATATCCTTAAAACATCTCTCTAAATTTTTGATTCCAAAATTAAGAGCATTTTCTGGTTTTCTAGCAAACAACGGTTCATCGACTTGAATATATTTACATCCTGCATCAACTAATCTTTTAATTTCTACATTAATAGCATCAGCTAAGTCTTCACCCATATGTTCATCTGAATCATAAAATATATTTGCTATGGTATCTGTTATAGTCATTGGTCCAGGAATAGTAATTTTTAAATCTTTATTTGTTAAACTCTGATTTTTTTTCCACTCTTCGACTAAAAAAGATTCTTTTGCTTTAACTTTTGCAGTTATTGTTGGTAACCAGCATTTATAATTCCCTGTCCTTGCAACTTTTTCTGTCAGATTTGCAAAATCAATTCCTTCTAAATATCTACAATGATAGTGAATATAATTTTCTCTTCTAACTTCACCATCTGTTAGGATATCAATACCGCATTCTTCCTGATCACTTATTATTTCTTTGGTAGCTTTATTAAATAACTCTTCAACATTATTGCCCATCTTATTTATTTCATCTTCGTAAAATTTAGTTGGATATTCAGTATCTGTACCACCAGAAGCATTAAACCAATCAGTTAATTTTAAATAACTTGGTTTTGGGTAGGCGCCTATAACAGTTGTTAACATAAATTAATTATCCCATTTTTCTGCTAGCTGGTCCAGATTTTGTTTTAACCCCTGAGCTAGAAAGTTTTGTATTAGATAACTGTCTTTCCTGATGAATCATTCGGTGGCTTAATAGTTTTGATACTAAATCATTTTTAATATCTTGAAATTCTTTTACTCTAGATAAATCATTAATTTCATTAGGATCATTTTCTAAATCAAACAATAAACATGGCAATGAAGGGAAATGAACATATTTCCATTTATTATTTCTAATAACTGATAGATTGCATTGCTCGGGTGCTAATTTTTTATCTTTAACAAATTCAGTGCTTTCTCTAAAATCATAATCAAAAACAACAAATTCTTTATTAGGTGATTTTTCATATTGATCATAAATATTATGCATTAGTGACTGACCATTCCAATCAATGGGGATTTCACCACCAAGCCATTCTAAAATTGTAGGAGCAACATCTACCGATTCTGTTAAGTGGTTAATTTTTTTTGGATTGTTTTGAGGGACATATATGAATAATGGAATTCTATAAGAGGAGTCCCACCAACCTAATTTTCCCCATAAATTATTTTCATTTAACATTTCTCCATGATCACTGGTAAATATTATCATTGTATTCTCTTCTTGCCCTGATTCTTTCAGAGCATTTAAAATTTTACCAATATTAAAATCAACCTCTGCACACATAGCAAAATAGACACTCATAATATTTTTGATGTCTTGATCTTTTAAAAGATCATAATTAATTTCAGAGAAATTTTCTTTTAATAAAAATTTTTTGCATAACTCTTCAAGTAGAGGATGTTTTTTTGATAATTCTTTAAGTGAAATATTATTTTTAGATAAATTAATATTATCTGGATTAAATTTACTAAACCATGGATCAGCTATATGAAAGGGCGGGTGTGGTTTTAAAAAAGATACATGCATAAAAAATGGATCTTTGACTTTTTTTAAATCGTTAACAACTTTGTTTGCTAAAAATGCGGTGTCTGAAAATTCAGTTGGAATATAATATGGTTCATAAATATACGCTTGATCATCTTTAGGCTTTCTTCCTTTGTACAAATCTTCTGCTTTATTAATTTCAAAACCATTTTGATTAAGATGGTTAGCCCAAAGCTCCGGTTTTCCTCCTGGTAAAACACAACCATCATCAAACCCTTCCATTGGTGATTCATAGGTAAAATTTTTTTTATCTTTTGGATCCAAGTATCTTGGATCCCAAGAAGTATCAGTGTATCCGTAAAGTCTTGGATTGAAATTTAATTTTCGAGCTTCTTTAGCAATATTTGTAAATCTTTTATCAAGTGGAGCACCATTATATACTGAGCGATGTATAAATGGATATAAACCAGTGAGCATTGTAGTTCTCGAAGGACCACATGGAACAATACCTGCAAAGTGTGATTTAAAAATAACACTTTTTTTTGCTAATTTATCCAAATTAGGAGTGAGAGCATATTCATGATTTAAAAAACTAAAGCAATCGAAGCGCCACTGATCAGCACATATAAAAAGTACAGATTTTTTGATTTTCTTCATATTCTACAAAATACTAAAGTAATTAAAAAGAAATACACAATTTTTTAAAAAAAAACGTAATAAATTTGTCAATTATTTTTGCTAAAAGCTCAAATTTGTATAAAAAAAATACATACGATAAATTTATCTTATAGGAGAAAATATATGTTAAAAAAAATACTCGTAGCATTGGTATTTTCTTCCGCAATGTTTGTATGGAGTGGAAGCTCTTTTGCAGGCGGTCATTGCGTAGGCTCAACCATGAGCGATGCATATACTGGCGGAAAATATCCACAGCAATATGAGTTATCAGAATACGAAAGTGCAGCAAGTTGTACGATGAAGTTTTCAGAGAACCCAAGTATTGCAAGTATTAATGCAACAATTCAAGGGAACCCAGGAAGCCTACCTCCAGTTGAGGATAGATTACCTGATGAACCACTTGTTGTAGTGCCATATGAATCAATTGGTAAATATGGTAACACTATTAATTTCTTATCTAATGCAACTGAAGCTGGTACTTCAGACATGCTTTCTACTCGACATGTTAACTTAGTTCGTTTTGCTGATGACTTGTCAACTGTAGTTCCAAATGTTGCAAAAGATTATGAATGGAATGATGATTTTACTACTTTAACATTCATGTTACGTAAAGGTCACAAGTGGTCAAATGGTGAACCTTTTGTAGCCAGAGATGTAGAGTTTTGGTACGAAGACTTGATGATGAATCCAAAGATTCGTGAAAAACCATATCCATATCTATTAGTTGGTGGTGAGCCAATGACTGTTGATGTAATTGATGATCAAACAGTAAGATTTAACTTACCATCTCCGTTTCCTGGTTTACTTGCTACTTTAGCTACATCTTATAACCAAGCTTTTATGCCTTCACATTTCCTAGAACAATTCCATCCGGAAATTGATTCAAATGCTGATGCGAATGCACAAGCTTTAGGTTTCGCAGATGGCTGGGATGCTTTAGCGGCTTATTATGGTAACTCAGGTTGGACTGATACTCCAACTCCGTTATTAAGAAATCCAGAGTTAGTAGATGGTTTACCATATGCTGCTTATCCTTCTTTAGAAGCTTACATGACTATTGAAGATACTACTGAAGGTAGAGTATATGCTGCAAACCCATACTTTTTCCAAGTTGATACAGCTGGGAATCAATTACCATACATTGATTATCAAAATGAGAGATATATCAATGAAAATGAAATAAGATTATTGAAACTTGTTAATGGTGAAGTTGATTACAAATCTCAATCTGTACAACTTGAGTCTGCACCTCAATTATTAGATGGAGCAGAGTCTGGAGGCTATAATATTCAAATTAACCCTGGTTGTGGAGCAGCACTATTTAGCTTCAACGTCACTCACCCAGACTTAGAAAAACGTAAAGTTTACGGTGATATTCGTTTCCGCCAAGCAATGTCAATTGCTCTAGATAGAAATGAAATTAACGATGTTGCTTACTATGGTATGGGTGTTGTAGAGCAGTTCACAGGTATGTCACCAGCTCCTGATTTCGTTCGTGAAGATATGAAAATGTATATGACTCAATATGATCCAGATGGTGCTAAAGCACTTCTAGACGAAGTTGGTCTTAAGGACGTTGACGGTGATGGCTTTAGAGAACTCCCTAACGGAGAGCCTTTTGCTATGAACATTGACTATGCTACTCAAGGTATAGGTGGTGTAGAAGTTGAGTTAGTTGCTCGTATGTGGAACGATGTAGGAGTTAAAACTTCTTTTAAAGAGGTAACTCCTGATGAATATCGTGGTTCACAATCTTCAAATGCATTAGATGTCCATGCATGGGATAAAGGTCAACCATTAGCAATTATTGCAGGTGATCCTGAAACATTCAAAGCGCCTTTTGGAAACTACTTTAACCATACGCAAGGAATGTTGTGGGCAGCTTACATTGATAGTAACGGTGATGAAGGTGTAGAGCCTCCTCAATGGGTTTACGATTTAAGTGATGGTATTGATAAATTTCAATCATATGCTTTAGGTACACCTGAATCAAATGAGTGGGGTGAAAAAATTACAACAATGTTAACAGAGCAAACTTTGTTAATTGGAACTGTAAAAGCACCTTTCCCAACATATCATAGAAATGCTTTGAAAAACTTTACACAATTCAAAACAACTTCATATGAATATTATAGAACTTATCCATATTTAGCTACTCAGTGGTGGTTAGACGAATAAGTCAACTATAAATATACTTAAAAGCGGCAATTTTTTATTGCCGCTTTTCTTTTTTCTACTATTCTTAAAAATCAATTAAGTGAAATCATACTATGATTAATTTTGTTCAGTTTACATTTACAAGAGCATTTTTAGCTATTGTAACTTTATTAATTGTTTGTTTCATAGTTTTTTCTTTAATGGAATTAGTACCTGGAACGTGTGCTGAAAGATATTTAGCTTTTAAAAATACTCAGGGCTCTCAAATTACTTATGAAGATATTGAAGCAGAAAAAATTCGCTTAGGCTTAGATAAACCATTCCTTTATAGATATGGAAAGTGGATTTCTGACATTGTTATCAATCAAGATTTTGGTGATAGTTGTATTCTAAGAATGAATATTAATGAATTATTAAGTGGAAGATTTACTTTATCTCTAACCATATGTTTAGTAGCATTAATATTTTCATATTTAATTGCTATCCCCGTAGGAATTATTTCAGCCACGACAAAATATGCATCATTAGATAACACTCTAAAGTTTGTTAGTTACCTTGGCATAGCATTGCCAAATTTTTTAGTAGCACTTTGTATAATGCTTTTTATGACAATATATTATGGAGATACGATGACAGGATTATTTTCTCAAGAATATGAAAATGAACCATGGTCATCAGCAAAGTTAATGGATTTTTTAGGTAGAGCATGGCTACCTATTTTTGTTTTAGGATGGAATGCAACTGCCTTTGCATTGCAAACTGTCAGAGCTTTAATGTTAGATGAAAATGATAAGTTATATGTAATGGCGGCAAGGGCAAGAGGTGTATCAGGGATGAGTTTGCTTTGGCGATATCCAGCAAAGCATTCTTTAGGACCTGTAATAAATTCAATAGGATTTGATTTAAATAGAATTTTTAGTGCACTTCCAATAGTTGCTCTGATTTTAATTTTGACTGAGGCAGGAGCTTTGTTAATAGAAGCTTTGGCTAGATCAAATGATCAGCAACTAGCTGGAGCAATAATATTTTTACTTACAGCAACAATCGTTTTTGTTAATTTTGTTACAGATATAATTTTAGCAATAATGGATCCAAGAATAAGAAAAGGAGTTATGGGTGGAGGTTAGTAATCAAAAAAAAGAAGCTTATTATACAGCTACACAGATGCAATTAGTAAGAACACGATTTTTTGGAAATAGATCGGCAATGATTGCAGGTTCAATATTACTTTTCATGATTGTGTGTAGTCTATTCTCAGATTTTTTATCTCCATATGATCCTACTATTAATGGTCGCGACAAAGATTATGAAAATGGAGCACCTCAGGTTCCGATGTTTTGGGATGAAAATGGTTTTTCACCAAGGCCGTTTTTACACACTTTAACAAAATATAGAGGAGCTGATACTAATTTTAGATGGGTCTATAAAACTGATACAGAAAAAAGAAGATACGTTTATTTTTTTGTTGAAGGATGGGAATATAAAGTTTTTGATTTTAATATAAATCTTCCAGGAAAAATTTTAGATTTTAAAATTCCAGGTTTTACATTTAATACTCATTTATTTGGAGTTGAAGAGGGTGGTATTCATATATTTGGAACAGATAAGGCTGGAAAAGATTTATTTAGTAGAACACTAAGTGCAATTTACATTTCACTAGCTGTGGGAACACTTGGAGTATTTATATCTTTTGTTCTATCCTTAATAATAGGCGGAATATCAGGTTACTATGGTGGATGGATTGATAGTGTATTGCAGATGTTTACTGATGCAATTCGAACGGTACCACCTATACCTTTATTTATGTGTCTTGCAGCCTTTGCGCCATTAGAATGGAGCTCTGAATTACGTTTCTTTTTTATATCTTGCTTACTTGGTTTAATTTCGTGGCCAACACTCGCAAGAAGAGTAAGGACTCATCTTCTTAGTGAAAGAAGCCAAGAATATATTCTTGCTGCAAAACTTTGTGGTGCGTCATCTACCCATATTATCGTAAGACATTTGTTACCAAGTTTTACGAGTTACATTATTGTCGATTTAGTAATTAGTTTTCCATACATGTTATTATCTGAAACTGCTTTAAGTTTTATAGGATTAGGCTTAAGAGAACCTGTAAATTCTCTTGGTGTTCTTTTGCAAAATGCGACTAAGGCTGATGTACTTTTAAATTATCAATGGTATTTTATCCCCGTATTTTTCTTAGTCGTATTAATTTTAACATTTGTTTATGTAGGAGATGGATTACGTGATGCAGCAGATCCTCATAAGGTAAAGTAATATGAGTCACTTATTAGAAGTAAAAAACTTAGATGTAAAATTTGATACTGATGAAGGTAGAATAACAGCAGTTGAAAATATTTCTCTTACTGTAGATCAAGGAGAGGTACTTGGTATAGTTGGTGAGTCTGGATCAGGTAAATCTGTTACAGCTAAATCGATTATGAAGTTAAACCCAGGTAATACATGTTACAATGAAGATGCAGAAATAATTTTAGATAACGAAAACGTTCTTCAATTTACTTCTAAGCAAGACTTAAAAAAAATTAGAGGTGGCAAAGTATCAATGATTTTTCAAGAGCCTATGGCAAGTTTTGCTCCAGCAATTAAGATTGGTGCACAAATGGTTGAGCAATTACTAATTCATAAAAATATTAATAAAGATGAAGCAAAATCAATATCTATAAACATGCTTAAAAGAGTAGGTATAGCAGATGCAGAAAAACGGTTTAATCAATATGCATTTGAATTATCAGGAGGAATGCGTCAAAGAGCTATGATAGCTATGGCATTATCAACTATGCCTAAACTTTTATTAGCAGATGAGCCAACAACAGCTTTAGATGTAACAATTCAAGCTCAAGTAATTAACTTAATTAAAGATATTATTAAAGAATATCAAATGGGCGTAATATTTATTACTCATGATCTAGGTGTTATTGCTCAGGTCGCTGATCATGTAGCAGTAATGTATTTAGGAAGTGTAGTTGAAAAAGGTCCAGTAAATGAGATTCTTAAAAATCCTAAACATCCTTATACAAAAGGTCTATTACAAGCCTTGCCTGATATTAATAACTTAGATGCACCATTATCTCCGATACCTGGAAATATTCCAAGTCCATTAGATAGACCTACAGGTTGTGTATTTAGAACTCGATGCCCTCATCATAATCCTGAGGGTAAAGATGGTAAAATAGAAATGAAATTAATTGAAGTTGAACCAGGTCACTGGGTTGACCAGTGTGGAATTCAGTGTGGTCAACATGGGTGATAATTTAATTTCAGTTAATAATGTTTCAGTAAATTTTGATTATCAAGAAAATTTTATTTCAAAAAAACAAAAAATACATGCAGTTAACAATATTAATATTAAAATAAAAAAAGGATCTTTTTTTGGTTTAGTTGGCGAGTCAGGTTCAGGAAAAACTACTCTTGGTAGAGCAATACTTGGGGCTAATAAAATTAGTTCAGGAAATGTTATTTTTCATGATGATGAAAGAGATTATAATTTAACTAATATGAACAAACAAGATTTAAAAGAATATAGAAAAAAAGCTCAACTAATTTTTCAAGATCCTTATGCTGCTTTAAGCCCAAGAATGACTGTTAGGGATATTATAGCAGAACCTTTAGAAGTAATGAAAATAACAAACTCAAGACAAGAGACTGATGAAAGAGTAAGAGATATAGCAGCTAAATGTAGACTAAATATTGAGCATTTACGAAGATTCCCACATGCATTTTCTGGAGGACAAAGACAAAGAATATCAATTGCAAGAGCCTTAGTAAGTAATCCAAAATTTATTGTAGCAGATGAAAGTGTTGCTGCTTTAGATGTATCAATACAAGCAGATATATTAAATCTTTTAAAACAACTTCAAACTGAACTTAATCTTACTTACTTATTTATTAGTCATGATTTAAGTGTTGTTGCGCATGTATGTGATGTTGTTGCAGTAATGTATTTAGGGCATATAGTTGAAATGGGCCCCTCAAGAGAATTATTTAAGAATCCTAAACACTCCTATACTAAAGCATTATTATCCTCTATTCCTTCAATTGATCCAGAGAAAAGATCTGAAGCTATTGAACTAAAAGGAGAAATACCTAGTGCATTAAATCCACCTCCGGGTTGTGTATTTAGAACAAGATGTCCTAATCCTGGAGTAGATTGCAAAGGTGGCGAGATAACAATGGGCCTTACTGAAGTTGAACCAGGTCACTGGGTAGACCAGTGTTGTGTTTTATAAAAAAGTATCTTTTAAAAACACATAACATTTTATGAAAAGTAATTTATTTTTAGCTGTAATCCTATCACTTTCAGGTTTGTTCTTATTAGATTGTATGGGCATAGCGATAAAGTTTTTGCGAAACGATTACCCAGCTGCTCAACTTTCTGTTTTTCGAAATTTATTTGGGATGATTCCATGTGTTATTGCTTTATATTTTTCACAAGATTGGCATCGCAACGGTAGACAAATAAAAATAACGCAATGGAAGTTAGGATTATTTCGTGGAGTTTTTGTTGCCTTAGCTCAATTGTGTCTCTACACTTCTTATGCTTACCTCCCTTTTGCTTTAGTTGCTACCATGGAATACACAGGGCCTATGATGGTTACTCTTCTTGCCATTCCTATATTAGGTGAAAAATTTGGTTGGTACAAAATGAGTGCTGTAATTTCTGGATTTGCGGGTATCGTTTTAATTATGCAGCCTTGGTCATCAGACTTTAATTATATGTTATTACTTCCTATCCTTGCTGCTTTTGGATATTCATTAGCAAGGGTAACATCTTTAAGTTTTGAGGATCATGTTCCTTCACCTCTTATCAACTTATACGGTCAAACAGGAACGATCATAGTTGCATGTATGTTAGTATTATTTTTTGGTATGTGGGAAAATTTCAAAAGTATAAATGATTTCTTAATAGTTTGTGTAATGGGAATTGCAGGAGGATCTGGTACTTTACTATTAATATATGGTGCTAGAAAAGCAGAACTTAGCAAAATTATGCCATTTGATTACATTGAGATATTTTTTGCACTTATTTTAGGTTGGATATTTTTTGCAGAATGGCCAGTTGATCAACTCTTCCCAGGTGCTTTTTTCATAGTTTCAGGTGGATTAATCATTTATCTTCAACAAAGAAAAAATAATTTTCAAAGATTAAGGAAAACATAATGGAATACAAAATTACCAAACTTCAAAATGATAAAGGTTTAGATATTGACATAGTTAATATTATTAACTCAAACAATTATAGTTTTAGTTTTTATACATATGGCGGCTATATGAGTGAAGTTTGTATTCCAATTTCTTCGAATGTTGCTGAAACAGAGGATGTATTGTTAGGTTATGCTAATTTAAATGATTGCCTGGAAGCTCATGGATATTTCAATTCAATTATTGGTAGAGTTTGTAATAGAATAGGGAAAAGTAAATTTACTCTTAATGGGGAAGAATATAATTTATATTCTAATACCAAACCTGATCATCTTCACGGTGGAGAGGTAGGTTTTAATAAAAAAATTTGGAAAATAGCTGATATTAAAAAAACAAGTAAAAGTATAAAAGTAGAGCTCACTTACCAATCTAAACATTTAGAAGAAAATTATCCAGGCAACTTAAATTGTAAAACTATTTACGAGCTTAATAATAATAACGAAATTCTAATTTCCTTTAATGCTACTTCTGACAAAGATACTATTGTAAATATGACTAATCATAATTATTGGAATTTTCATGGTCATAAAGATAATTATAAAAATATTACTGAGCATGTTGTCAGAATATTATCAAATCAAATTTGTGAAACTGATGAGGGGTCAATTCCTACTGGAAAGCTATTAGATGTAGTTGATACAAAATATGATCTTAATAATTCATTTGAAATAAATAATGCTTTTTTAGAAAGTGGTGGTATCGATCACAATTATGTTCTTAAAGATCATTCTATTGATAAATCTATAGCTTCCATCTACAGTAAAATTACTGGTTTAGGAGTTGAATACTCGACTGATCAACCTGGTATACAATTTTATACTGGGAATATGATGAAAGACTCATACGATGGCAAACATAATCGAAATTATGGCTTACAATACGGTATGTGTTTGGAGACGCAAATTTTTCCTGATGCTATTAATCAACCAAATTTTCCATCAACTATATTAAAAGTAGGTGAAACATATAATTCAAACACAAAAATAAAATTAAGAAATGATTTTAAATAAATTAATTTATTGTTTTATAATTTTATATCTATAGACATCCGCATAAATGAAAATTAGTAAAAAAATCATCGATAATTTAAAAAATGGTGGAGTAGATTTTTACTTAAGTGTTCCTTGTAAGTTATTAGCTAACATGATTGATATTCTCGAAAATGATAAGGATGTTTATTATTCTGCTGTACCAAGAGAGGAAGAAGGTATGGGTATTTGTGCTGGGGCTTATTTAGGAAATAAATTCCCCTGTATAATGATGCAGAATACAGGAATAGGAAATTCAGTGAATGCAATTGTTTCTTTATTACAATTATATCAAATGCCTGTTGTTTTTCTAATTAGTTACAGAGGTACACCAGGTGAACCAGTAGGAGCGCAAGGTGGAATGGCGAAAATTACTGAAGATATTTTACAAACATTAAGAATTCCTATTTTACATTGCTCTTCTGAAAAAGAATTAGATAAAATTTCAACATTTAGCAAACATGCCAAAGTTGTTGAATCACCAGTAGCTATTTTATGTGATTTCAATTTAATGAAAGATGATACATGAACCGTTTTGACTTGTTAAATAAGATACAAAGTATTCTTAAAGATAACTTAGTTATTTGTAATATAGGTCTTCCGTCTCAAGAATTATATAAAATTAGTGATCAACCAAATTTTTTTTATATGTTAGGCAGTATGGGCTTATCATCTTCTATTGGCTTAGGCTTGGCACTATCCCAAAATAAACACGTTATTAGTATAGATGGTGATGGATCAGTTTTAATGAATATGAATACCCTAGCAACAATAGGTAATAGAGCGCCATCAAACTATACTTTATTGATAATTGATAATGGCTCTTATGGATCAACAGGAGATCAACGAACATTTACTGATGAGAAAACTTCCTTAAAGGATGTTGCATTAGGAGCTGGCTGCAAAAATGTGGTTGAATGTTCTGGCGAGGAAACAGTTAATGAATTGAACAAAGCCATTGATGATAAAGATAATTCATATGTAATAATTTCAAAGATCAACTCTGGAAATGTTAAAATTGATCCCATTCCACTCAATCCTATAACTATAAGAGATAGGTTTAGAAAGTTTATTGGTAAAGTTAAATACCTTTAATTAATATTTTATGATCATTTGCGCAGGATCAATATTTACAGATTACATAAGTAGGATTAATAAATTTCCAAAAAAACCAATTAAAGTTTTATCTATAGGTATTGATAAAAGATTAGGTGGTTCAGCAGCAGTATCGGCATTTACTGCAAAAATTTTGGGCTCTGAATCAAAATTCATAGGAAAATTTGGAGATGATGATTCATCAGACTTTTTAAAAAATGAATTAAAAAAATTTTCTATTAATACTAGTAAATCAATTTTTATTAAAAAATGTCAGTCTTCGCAAAGCTTTGTAATTGAGGATACACAAGGTGAAAGATTACTAGCAGCATACAATGATCCAAAATTACTTGATTATAAGAAAATACCCAAATTAAATTTTAAAAAAAAGGATATTTATTCAATAGATATGAGATGGATAGATATGGCCTCTTATATTACTATTAATACCAATAAAAAAAATATTAAATGTGTTGCTGATCTAGATAATTTTAAAAATTCTAATAAAATTTCTGAAATTGTTCACAAAGCTTCGCACCCTATATTTTCTGAAGAAGGTTTGAAAACTTATAAAAAAAACATCAATATGCAAAAGGCTCTTTTTCAAATATTCAATGAAACAAATAAATTTGTTGCAGTTACTATGGGATCAAATGGTGTTTATTGGGTTGAAAATAACTCATTATATCATTGTAATGTTCCAAAAGTAAAAACAGTTGAAACGAATTGTGCAGGAGATGTTTTTCATGGTGCTTTTGCAACAGCTCTATCATTAAATAAATCAAACTCTCAAAGTATTCAATTGGCAGCAGCTACTGCAACTTTAAAATGCATGAAATCTGGAGGCATATATTCAATACCAAATTTAAACAACGTAAAAAAGTTTTTAAAAAAATTAAAAATTAGAAAAATTAAATGACAAAGATTTTAATTACAGAATTTATAAATTCACAATCATTGCAAAATATAAATAAAAAATTTGATGTAATTTATAAAAAAGATGCCTGGCAAAATAAAGATTTTTTAGAGAGAGAAATTCAGAAATTTGATGGCATCATCGTAAGGAATAAAACAAGTTTAGATAAGAAAATTTTAATAAATGCGTCAAATTTAAAGTTTATAGGAAGATTAGGTGTTGGTCTTGATAATATAGATACAGAATACTGTAAAAAAAATAATATCATTGTTCAGCCAGCAACAGGTATGAATTCTGACTCTGTTGCAGAATACGTTGTGAATTCTTCTCTTACATTATTAAAAAAAACGCACATTATTAAAGAACAAACTCTAAAAGGAAAATGGCCAAGGACATCAATTGTTACAAAAGAACTTAAAGGAAAGACTCTTGGTCTAATAGGTTTTGGGGATATTTCAAAAAAAGTTTTAAATCTTGTAAATGTTTTTGATGTTAGCAGTATTGTATATGATCCTTTTATAACTTCGAAACAAATGGAGGCAGAAAATGTTAAGAAAGTTTCATTCGATGAAATTCTTAATTTGGCCGACATAATTTCTATTCATGTCCCATTAAATAATGAAACAAAGTATCTATTTGACAGACAAGCTTTTATTAAAATGAAAAAACAACCAATTATAATTAATTCTTCTAGGGGTGGCGTCATCAATGAGAAAGACTTAATTGACGCTTATAAAAATAAATATATCTCTGGTTTTGCATTAGATGTTTTTGAAAATGAACCAGTAAATGAAGCATTTTATAACAATATTACAAATGATATGAATTGCATCTTAACACCTCATATTGCAGGTGTAACTGCTGAATCAAACGTGAGAGTAAGTAATTTTATAATTGATAAAACAAATAAATTTTTTGAAAATTTTAAAGATTAAATTCACTCATCTTAACCACACGATTTTCTTTTATTGATTTCTCTGCTGCTTCTCCAATAGCCACTGCATGAAGACCATCGTTTATAGAAACTTGTGGTTTTAAATTATTATTAATTGCTTTAATAAATTCTAAATGTTGATAATAAGTCGATCCATGATGTTGCCCAGCTGATAAAATTTTTTTATCTACCTCAACTAATTCTTTAATTGCATTTTTAGAGTTTCTTAAACCTATTCTAACTTCTGAAGAGTTTTTTCCAGATGCATCAGCTGGCACACCTGTTTCTATTTTACCCTTATCTCCAACAGCACATAGCTCTTCTTGCATTTCTGAATTTTCTGCGAACATACAAAGTTCTAAAGAACTTCTTATTCCATTTTTAAAATCTAAAATTACAAATGCATTGTCTAATATATCAGGAACTTTTCCATTATAATTTTCATTAAGATGATTTATACTTTGGTCACCACTTGCATATACTTGTGTAACTTCACTATTTGTAATTAGGCGCATTAAATCAAAAAAATGACAGCATTTTTCTACTAATGTTCCACCGGTGTTTATTTGGAATCTATTCCAATCATCTACTTTTTTGAGAAATGGAAATCTATGTTCACGAATTGAAAGCATTTTAAGCTTACCAATTTTATTGCTATCTATTTCTTGGATCATTTTTTGAACAGGTGGCATGTACCTATACTCCATAGCCACCCATATTACTGATGGATATGAAGTTGATAATTTTTTAATTTCAAGACAATCTTCTAATTTTGTACATAAGGGTTTTTCAATTAATAAATGTTTTTTTGTTTTTAACGCTTCTTTAATTATATCATGATGGGTAAAATTGGGAGTCGAAATAATAAAAGCATCCACTTCATTATTTTTAAAAATTTCATTATTATTTGAATAGATTTTAATATCATTTGAGATAAGATTTTTAGCTTTATTTATTGAATTTTCATTACTGTCTGAGATGGCAACTACTTCAGCTGAATCTATAAGATTAATATTTGAAATATGTTCACAACCCATTAGTCCACTTCCAACAATTCCATATTTAATTTTCGTTTTCATGTTGTGTAAATTGGAATATTTAATTGACCACTTAGTTTTTTTATTTCTGAATATACATCTCCATATGTGAATGCTAGATGATGTTCGATACCAGACGTGAATAATCTAACTAATTTTTGATAGGTATTTGTTTGAAATCTCACAACACCCGAAGTACCTGAAAATGAATTTTTTTTATCTAAAACTTCACCTTTAATAACAATAAATTTTAATTTATTTTCTGATTTTGAAACTCTAAATATTGTTATTTTTCCAGGTCTAAATGCAAAATCATGTAGCAATGCTTTCCTTCTATTAGAATGTACAGTTGCTCTTGCTGTATTTTTTTTTGCCATACTAATTGGAGCTAATCCACAATGCCAAAAAACTAAAGTATCAGTTTTGGGATCGCAATCAACAACATCTACTAAAAGTGAAGGTCTGTTATTTATCTTATTTAAAATATCGCAACTTATACTTCCTAATACATCAGCTTCACATGCACTGCTAACTCCCTTTTCATTCATCATAGCCATTGGACCACATGATGCACATCCAAATTGAGTAAACATTTCAGGCCAACACTTAATTGCAAAAGTATCAATATTGTTATCATTTTTTATTTTTTCTAACCCATGAAAAATTGAAATACTTCTATTTAATTCATTTGCATTCAACTTAGAGACTGATTTCAAATCTTTTTTTATTTTATTTTTAGTTTTTGTAATATCTTTAGTGCTAACATTTTTAGAAATATTAAACAAAGTTTCTAATTTAATTTTCTTAAGACTATAATTTAATTTTTTTTCTATTTCTCTATTATCATAATCACAGGTAAAAAATCCATCTGGTCTTTTTCCAACAAGTCCTAAATTCTTTTTTTTTGAAAAAATAATGCCATCTTTCTTTTTAAAATTTTTTATTTTTTTCAATGTATTATTTTTTAAAATTTTTTTATTTTTTAAAAAATTATTAATTTTTTCCCTTTCGAATAATTTATTATTAATAAATATTGAAAATTCTGGCTTATATTTTAATTTGATTAAAGAATGCATAGCAAGATTTACACCACATAAAGAGTTCAATCTTAACCGCTTACCTGTTCTCGGCTCTTTAAAACTTATTAAATGTATTGGTTTATTAAATGTTTTAGCAAAACTTGTTATAAATTTTGCATCAGTGAAAGTTGTTTGAGCAATGATATATTTGCTACAATTTAGTTTTTTAAAATATCTAATAGCTTTTTTCCCTGTTTCATCATCTGTAATTAATTCTTTAAAATGTGAGTATTTAATGTCTAAAATATCTATAAATTTTTCAAACCTTTTTTTATTATCTAAAGCATAATTTATATCAAATGTATCTCTTGCTAATGCTAAATAACCAATCATTGAATTTTGATATGTTTATAATATTTTTAAACAAAATATTATAATTTGCCATTATTTCTAGGTTTTTATTACTTGTATATAATAATTTAATATGTTTTAGTCTGAAAAAAATTGGAGGATAAATGATGAACTTTAAGTTTATTTTAAAAGCAATATCTGTAGCTTTAGTTTCATTCTCATTAACTTTAATTTCTGCAGTTTCTTTTGCTGCCACAGATGTACGTATTATGTGGTATGGAGATGGAGACAAAGAAAATGTGCCAATTGCAGCACAAATTGATGAGTTTAATGCAGCTAATCCAGATATAAATGTAATTTTAGATATTGTACCATATGATGCAATAATGAACACTCTACCTATCCAGCTTGCTGCTGGTGAAGGTCCTGACATTGCTCGTGTTACTGATCTTGGTGGATTAAACAAATATTATGCTGATATTACGCCTTATGTAGCTGATCCAAGTTACTATGAAAAAAGCTTCGGTCCTTTTTTAAATTGGTATCGTAAGCCTGGAGATACAACTTCAATTCATGGTTTCCATTCTACAATGACCGTTACTGGTCCATATGTAAATAAAACTCTATTTGAACAAGCTGGTGTAGATCTATTAGGCCCTGGTGCAACTTGGGAAGAATGGGCAGCAGTTTCAATTGAAGTAGCAGAAAAAACAGGTACTCCTATACCAATGGCTTGGGATCGATCAGGTCACCGTGTATCAGGCCCTGCGATTTCTATGGGTGCGAAATATTTTGATTCAAATGGTGATCCAAAATTAGTTGATGATGGATTAAAAGCTATGACTCAAATGCTTTATGACTGGCACCAAGCAGGTACAATGAGTAAAGATCTTTGGGGATCAGTTTCAGGATCTAAATATCATGCTCCAAATGATTGGTGGAATGCTGCTGAGGTAGTTTTCATGATGAGTGGTTCATGGCAAATTGGAAGATTTGCAAATGAAGTAGGAGATGATTTTGATTGGTGGGCTGTACCAGCTCCATGTGGTCCTGCTGCATGTACTGGAATGCCAGGTGGAAATGCACTATTAGCATTCAATGCTAATCCAGCTGTTGGAAAGGTAATGGATTATCTTTCTAGTAAAGAACAACTAAGTAGTTTTATTGGTCAAGTTCTTGCCATCCCTGGACACTTAGATCTACAAGTTGACTATCAAACTAATGATCCAAACGCAAAACATGCATTAAACACTTTTGCTGGCGCAGTGCCAACTATTGATCAAGTCGCTTTTGATCTTCAGGCACACGTTGACAACCGTATAATGTTTAACGCAATTATCTCAAGATTAGGACAAGCTATTGTTGGTGAAATGACAATGGAAGAAGCTTGGACGCGTATGGATGAAGATGTTGAAAAACAACTTAAAGAAAAATACGGCGGATAATTACATCCAAAATAATAATAATATAAAGCTGCTCATTTTGAGCAGCTTTTTTTCGAAATCATTTAATGGAAAATATTAGAAATCAAACAAAAATTTTTTTCCTTAGAATTTTAAACATTCCCTTTGCATTTTTAATGCATGCTATTGATTTAATCATGTGGCCAATTCAAAAAATTATTGGAGTAAGAAATATGCCATATATTTTTTTGCTTCCAAATTTAATTTTTTTTGGATTATTTGTAATAATCCCTCTTGGTGCAAACTTTTTCTTTTCATTATCATCTGGTGACGAACTGTTATTTGCTGAGAGAGAACTTCCTACAACAAAACAATATGATCAGTTATTTGATTGTGAGAGTTATTTAAACCCAAATACATGTACAGAAGATTTTTTTTGGAGAGGAGTTTATAACACTATATTCTTTGTTGTTTTTCAAGTAGGCTTAATGATTTTCTTTTCGGTTTTGACTGCCGTGATATTAAATAAGAAAATTATTGGCAGAGGCTTTTTTAGATCGGTATTTTTTTTCCCTGTTTTATTGTCACCAGTTGTTGTTGGTTTGATTTGGCAATGGATACTGCTAAAAAATGGAGCTTTCAATGCAATAATTGAGTCTTATGGTGGAGACAAAGTATCATTTTTAACGGATCCATCATGGGCTATGGCATCTGTAATCTTTGTATCAATATGGGCTCATATGGGTTTTTACACTCTAATTGTATTAGCAGGTCTTCAAGCAATACCTCCAAATTTATATGAGGCAGCCGAGGTGGATGGAACTAGCCGAGAAAGAATTTTCTTTCGAATAACTCTACCTCTTCTAATGCCAAATTTATTAGTTGTATTTATTCTTGCCTCAATAAAAGGTGTTCAAACATTTGATGAAATATATGTTTTAACTGGTGGGGGGCCTGGAACATCTACATCATTGATTGTTCAATATATTTTTACCACAGGATTTGCTTCATCTGGATCTGTTCAAAATTTTGGTCTTGCAGCCGCCGCATCTATGGTTCTCGGTGTGGTACTTTTATTTTTAACACTTATGCAATTATATTTCAGTCGAAATAAAGAAAGTAAACATCAAGAAATCTAATATGTCTGAAACAACTTCAAGAATAATAAAAATTGCTACAAAAAAAAGATATAAAAATAAATATCATTGGACAGATTATTTTTCTTATTTTTATTTATTTCTAGGTGTTCTTTTAATGTTTGGTCCTGTTGTGTGGTTAGGATTATCTTCATTAAAGACATTAGCAGGTATACAAGAATATCCTCCAACAATTTTGCCACTTTCTCAAATTCAAGTTGATGTTGAAGGATACGACAAACCCTTACCAATTTTTAATGTGACACAAGAAGATGGGTCAGTAAAGCAGTTAGCACAAATTAAAAGAATTGGAATTAATGCTAAAATGGTTGATCCTCTAAACCCAGGAGAAACAGTAAAAGTACCGATTGATAAAAGAGAAAAAATAAGAGAATTTAAAATTCAGTGGCAAAACTATGTTGATCCTTTAAGAAAGTATGATTTTTTACTTTATTTCAAAAACTCAACTTTCATTACTGTTGTAGCAACAATAATAACGTTAATAATAAATTCAATGGCAGCATATGCACTTTCTATATATGAGTTTAGAGGGAAAAATTTTGCACTCGTTTTTGTTATAGGCACATTATTAATACCATTAACGATAATTTTGGTTCCAGTTTTTTATGTTGTTGCAAACTTTGGAATGATAAATTCATTATGGGGCGTAATTCTTCCAGGTGCTGCAACACCAACAGGAGTTTTTTTACTTCGTCAATATATGCTTACATTGCCTAGAGAGCTTATAGAAGCAGCAAGAATGGATCACGCAAGTGAATGGGCAATTTATTGGCGAGTTGTCCTACCTTTATCTATACCTGCTATTGCAGTTTTAGCAATTTTTTCCATAATGTGGAGATGGAATGATTTCTTATGGCCTTTAATAGTTTTATCAAAAAGTGAAGTTTATACATTGCAAATTGGATTAAACGCATTTCACGGAGAACTTACTAGTCAGTGGAATTATGTATTATCAATGACTATGGTAACTTTATTACCTATAGCAATTATATTTGCTTACTTACAAAAATTTATAACAACAGGAATAGCAAGTACAGGTATGAAGTAATGCAAGACAAACCTCTAATTTTTTTTGATCCTTATCCAAGAAATGAAGAAATGGTTTTTACCAATGATGTTAAGACTGAATTAGAAAAAATATCTAATTTAATCTATCACTTTGGTAGTCGAGCTCCTGATGAACTTGTAGATAAAAATATTGAAGAAATTGAAATATTAGTTGGACAGACTGCTATGCCTAAAGAACGTTTAGATAAATCAAAAAAAATTAAAGCAATTATAAATGTCAAAGCAAATTGGGAACCGAATATTGACTATCATGAAGCACATAGAAGAGGTATTTATGTTTTATCAGCTGCACCTGCCATGGCTCCTGCTGTTGCTGAAGCTTGTATAGGTTACGCAATCTCACTTTCTAGAAATATTTTGGGAGTTTACAAAAAATTTTTAAATTCTGAAGAGCAATATGGAATTAAAGAAAATAAATTTGCTTATACACTTTTTAACTCAAATGTTGGATTAATTGGGTTTGGAAATTTAGCAAAAAGTTTACTTCCTT